>CAZZFT010000053.1:0-29434 GCA_964653555.1 uncultured Spirochaetales bacterium
GCGGGTACACCATGAGCCAGCGCCCCGATCCCCCGGGCGACTCCACGCGCGCCGTACACGGCGGCGAGCGCACCCATCAGGCGACCGACGCGGTCACCACACCGATCTACCAGACCAGCACCTTCTGGTTCCCGGACTCGCAGACGCTGGCCGCCTACCAGGAGGGGCGCGCCCAGCGCGAGGAGTACGGACGCTACGGCAACCCGACCTGGCAGGCGGTGGAGCGCAAGCTCTGCGACCTGGAGGGCGCCGAGTCCGCCGTGCTGGCGGCCTCGGGGATGTGCGCCGCGACCACGCTCTTCTTCGCGCTGCTCCCGCGCGACGGTCACCTGATCGTGACCAGCGACTGCTACCGCCGCACCCGGCAGTTCATCGAGCAGTACCTCACGAAGCTCGGCGTCGAGACGACGGTGATCGATCCGAGCGACACGAAGCAGCTCGCCGAGGCGATCCGACCGGGACGGACCCGCCTGTTCTTCACCGAGTCGCCGACCAATCCCTACCTGCGGGTGATCGACGTCGCCGAGGCGGTGCGCGTGTGTCACGGGCGAGGCGTGGAGGTGGTGATCGACTCGACCTTCGCCACCCCGGTGAACCACCGGGCACTCGCGGACGGCGCCGACTACGTGATCCACAGCGCGACGAAGTACCTGGGCGGGCACAACGACCTGCTCGCCGGCGTGGTGCTGGGGACGACCGAGCGGATGAGGCCGGTGCGTGAGGCGATGGGGGTGCTCGGGGGCGTGATCGACAGCCACGCCGCCTGGCTGCTGCTGCGCGGGCTCAAGACGCTCGCCGTGCGCATGGAGCGCCACAATGCGAACGGCCAGCGCCTCGCCGGGTGGCTCGAGCAGCACCCCCGCGTGCGCCAGGTCTGGTATCCGGGCCTTCCGAGCCATCCCGATCACGTCACCGCGAAGCGCACGATGCGCGGCTTCGGCGGCGTCGTCACCTTCGAGCTCGACACCGACCTCGAAGGTGCCTTCCGCTTCACCGACGCCTGCCGGATCCCCTACATTGCCCCGAGTCTGGGCGGCGTGGAGAGCCTGATCGAGGTGCCGGCGCTGATGTCCTTCTGGGACCGCACCCCCGAGGAGCGAGCCGCTCTGGGCATTCGCGACGCACTGGTGAGATTCTCGGTCGGCATCGAGGACCCCGAAGACCTGATCGCCGACCTCGAGCAGGCGCTGGCGCGCATCTGACACCCTCCCCCCGTTCCCGCGCGGAACGTGAACTGCCACCGAAATCTCGTCATCGCTCCGATCGGGCCCGGTCCGAGCCACCACCGTCGGTGGATCCGCGGACGGCGCGGCTTCGACCTGATGCTCGTCAACTATGGGGGTCGCCCGGATCGCGGCCGCTGGGACGCCGACCACTACGTCTGGGCGAAGGGCTTCAAGCTCGAGCTCCTGGACGAGGCGATCCGCTCCCACCGCGAGCTGGTGTTCGGCTACGACGCGGTGTGGCTCCCGGATCCGGACCTCTCGATCCGCGGCCGCGACATCGACGAGCTGTTCCGGATCTTCCACGAGTTCGCCCTCGACCTCGCGCAGCCGGCGGTCGCCAACGAGCACTGGAGCCACGCGATCACCCGTCGCGACCCAGCCTGCCATCTCCGCTACGTGAACTTCGTCGAGATCATGTGTCCGCTCTTCCGGCGAGAGCTGCTCGTGGAGGCCCTCGAGTCCTTCCGGCTCAACCGCTCGGGCTGGGGCGTCGACTGGTACTGGTCGCGGCGCTTCCGCGAGCGACGCCTCGCGATCATCGATGCCGTGGGCGTGTCGCACACGCGGCCCGTGCGCCGACGCGGTCCCTACTACCGGAAGCTGCGCTCCGTGGGCGTGTCGGCCTCCCAGGAGATGGAGGAGCTGATCCGCGACCGCCGCCTGGAGACCCGCTTCGAGGAGTACGCCCGGGTACCGACGAGGGGCGCGTCGTGACCCGCTATCTCTGCACCGTCTTCACCGACTCCTACCTTCCCCAGGCGCTGACGCTGTGGGAGTCGCTGCGCGCGCAGATCGGCGCGTCCGGGTCCGGCTCGGACTGGCGCTTCCTCGCGCTGCGCATCGGGGCGGCCGACCCCCCGACCCGGGTCCCCGAGGAGTTCCGCGACGCCTGCCTCGACGCGACCGCCCACGACCTCGACCACCCGGGCGCGCGCTTCTGGTACGACCCCTTCGAGTACGCGAACGCGATCAAGGGAGCGCTCCATCGCCACATGACGACGCGCTCCGACGCTCGGGAGTGGTGGTACGTGGACGCCGACTGCGTGCTCATCGGACACCCCGATCGCCTCAGCGAGCAGTGGCGGGAGGCGCCGATCCTCGCCAGCGCGCACCGGCGGGAGCCGGTCGCGGGGGATCGCGGCTGGGACCTCCGCTTCCTCGGCTACGGCGTCCACAACGGCGGCCTGCTCGGGGTGCGTCCGGCGCCGGCGGCGACGGACTTCACCCGCTGGTTCGCGGACCGCCTGACGTGGCTGGGATTCGCGGAGCCCAGCCTGGGACTGTTCGTCGACCAGCGCTGGCTGGATCTGCTGCCCAGCTACTTCCCGACGGACCGGATCGAGGACGCGGGCCTGAACGTCGCCTACTGGAACTTCTCACCGGCCCACGTCTGCGGGCGGCAGCCCGTCACCCTGCTCCACTTCAGCCAGCTCGACCTCACCGGCGCCCCGGCCGCGCTGAAGACGGATCTCCCCGCGGACGGCGCGACGCAACGGTCGTTCCTCGAGCTGGCCGAGGACTACCGGCTGCGCGTCCTGCGCTGGGCGCGTCGCCTCGGCCCGATGAGCCCCTATCCGTTCGCCGCCTTCCACGACGGCTCTCCAATCACGAAGGCGATGCGGCGCGCCCACTACTGCGACGTGCTCGACGGAGATGCGGCGGAGGATCCCTTCGCGGAGCCCCACCGCTTCGCGGCCCTCGACCCGCGCGAGGCGCTGGAGCGCTTCAGCGTGCGCGTGAATCCCGACGCGAGCGAGTTCGCCCGGCTTCTGTTCACTCGGCCCGGCGACCTGCCGCGACGCCGACGGGCCGAGATCGACGAGGTGCTGGCGGCGATCCCGGCCCGGAAGCTGATTCCCGCGCTCGCGCGCCGACTGTTGCGCGCCGTACGGCGCGGCTAGCGATGGCGAGGCTGCTGGTGCTCTCACCGACGGTGCCCTTCCCGCCGGTGGCCGGCGGCGAGATCCGCACCTTCCAGATCCTGCGCAGGCTCGCGAAGCACCTCGACATCACCCTCCTGTGTCACGAGGACGGACCGACGCGCGCGCTGGAACGGGCCACGGGCATCGAGCGGGCGCTCTGCGGGCGGGCGGGCGGGCGCGTCCCGTCCCGGCGCCGCCTCGATCTGTGGCGGCACAGTCCCCACGGAATCCGCCTCGACCTGGACCCCTCCTTCGCCTCGGCCCTTCGCGAACTCCGGGACGCGACGCGCTTCGACGTCGTCCTCGTGGAGCACCTCTACATGCTGCAGTACGCCTCGCTCCTGCCCGGCGTGCCGGTCCTGCTCAGCGCCCACAACGTCGAGAGCTCGAAGCACGCGCGCTGGTTCGACGGAGTGCCCAGACCGCTGCGGCGGAGACTGCGGCACTGGGTCCAGCGACGCGCGCTGGTGCGCGCCGAGGAGAATCTCGCGGGCCGCACCGAAGCGGTCTTCGCCGTTTCCGAGGTCGACTGCGCCCGGCTGCGGCGCATGAACCGGGGGGGCCGATTCCTCGTCGCGGCCAACGGAGCCGATCTCGACCATTTTCGTCCGCGATCGCGGCAGAGCTTCGAGGGCCCGCCGGCGATCGTGTTCGTCGGATCGATGTCCTACGAGCCGAACCGACGTGCGGCGGCCTTCCTGAAGGACCGCGTGCTCCCGCTCCTGAGCGCGGCGCTGCCCGGCGTCTCCTGTCACCTGATCGGATCGGGGAGCGACGAGGAGACGCGGCGGCTGCACGCGCCTGCGGCGGGAGTGCACGGACACGGGTTCGTCGAGGATGTCCGCCCCTTCCTGACCCGCGCCCAGGTGCTGGTGGCGCCGATCACCGCCGGCAGCGGCTCGCGGATCAAGATCCTGGAGGCGATGGCCTCGGGCACCCCGGTCGTCTCGACGACGCTGGGGGCCGAGGGCATCGCCTGCCGCGACGGCGTGGAGATCGCGCTCGCGGACTCGCCCCGCGCGCTCGCGGACGCAGCCCTCGCCCTGCTCCGCGACCGGGACGCGTGCTTCCGCATGGGAGCCGCCGGCCGCCGGCTGGTCGAGCAGCGCTACGGATGGGAGCGGGCGGCGGGCGGCGTCGCCGCGGAGATCGAACGCGTGCTGGGCGTGGCGTCGTCCTCGGCGGGGTGCGGCGCGCGATGAAGGTGCTGGTCGCCCACTGGAGGAGCCCCGAGCCCGATCGCAACGCGGGAGATCTGCGCCTCGTCGAGATTCTGCGCCTGCTCCGCGAGCTCGGGCACCGGGTGGCGCTGATCGCCCCGCGCGCGGGATCCGGGGAGCCGCCGGCGTTCTCGAGAGAGCTCGAGATCCCGATCCTCCTGGGCCTACGCCAGGCGCTGCGAAGTCCGCGGCGCTTCGCTCTGCTGCTCGTCCGGCACGGCTTCGAAGCGGCGATCTGCAGCCCCTACGACGTCTACCAGCGCATCGGGCCCGGGATCCGCCGCGCGCTCCCGGGCTGCGCGGGAATCCTGGACACGATCGACCTGCAGCACGTGCGCCTGGCGCGCCAGGCCCGGCACACGGCCGACCCGCGCGACGCCGCGCTCGCCGCGCGGGTGACCGGCGAGGAGTGGCGCTGCCTGCGCCGCTGCGACGCCGCGTGGGTGGTCACCGAGGGGGAGCGGCGTCGGATCGGCGACGCGGCGCCCCGCGTGGACGTGATCCCCACCATCCACCGGCCCGCCGCGTCCTGCGCGGGCTACGGAGAACGCGAGGGGATCGTGTTCCTCGGCGGCTACCGCCACGCGCCCAACGTGGACGCCGTCCACCACTTCGTGCGCGACGTCCTGCCCGCGGTGCGCGCGGGGATCGGGCCCGTACCGGTGACGATCGCGGGCAGCGATCCGCCCGACTCCTTCGCTGCGCTCGCGCGGGAGTGCGGAATCCGGGTCACCGGCTACGTCGCCGATCACCGCGCGCTGCTGGGCGCAGCGAGAGTGGGCATCGCGCCGCTGCGCGTCGGAGCGGGCATGAAGGGCAAGATCGGGGAGTACCTCGCCTGCGGCCTGCCCTGCGTCACGACCGGCGTCGGAGCCGAGGGAATGGCGCTGCGCGACGGTCGCGACGCGCTGATCGCCGACGGCGCGGAGGCGTTCGCGCGCGCGTTGATCCGCGTCTACCGCGACCGCGACCTGTGGCGCCGCCTGGCCGCGGCGGGCCCGCTTCACGTGCGTCGGCACCTCTCGCCCGAGGTGGTCCGTGCCCCGCTCGCCGACGCTCTGACGGGCGCGCGCGAGATGGCCCTGCGCAGGAACGCGGCGCGAGGGAGCCGGCGCCGGGTCCAGCGCCTGCGCGGCCTGCTGCGCAGCCTCGCGGCGCCGGGCGGGTCGCCGGGATGAGCGCGGACGAGCGGAGTCCGGCCGACGCCCCGGGCCTGTCCTTCTGCATCATCACGGACGGGCGCCGACCGCGGAAGCTGCGCCGCGAGATCGAGAGCATCCGCGCCCTCGACGCGCGGGACTGCCAGATCCTGGTGGGCGGAATCGTTCCAGAGCCGCTCGGCGGCGTCGAGCGCGTGCCCCTGGTCGCCGAGGCCCGGGCCGGTCGGCTCGGAGCGATGCGCAACGCGCTGGTATCGCGGGCGATCCACGCCCAGCTGGTGGTCTGCGACGACGACCTGATCTTCCACCCGGGCTTCGGCCAGGCCGTCCTGCGCGCCGGCGCGCGTCACCCGGCACTCGCCGTGCGCGTGCTGAACCCGGACGGCACCCGCTACTGGGACTGGTGCAGCCACGGAGGTCCGCACGGACACCGCCTGCTGCCCTACACGGCGAGCGCCTCTCACCTGTACGCCTCGGGAGCGATCTGCGTCCTGCGCCGCGAGGTGGCGCAGCGCGTCCGCTGGGACGATCGCCTCGGCTTCTACGAGGAGGAGGACGTCGACTTCTCGCGCCGGCTCGGGCGCGCCGGCGTCGCGCTGGCCCTGTGCGCGGAGGCCGTCGTCACCCACGACGATGCACGGTACCGGCAGCGGGGCGCCCGGGTCAGGCGGATGCGCCCGGCGCGGCGCGCCGGCCACGCACTCCGGATCGCGCTGCGCGATCCGGCGGGAGAGGCGAGGCGCCTGGTCGATCGGCGAGCGCGGCCGCGCCCCGTCGAGCCGACCCCGGTCGAGGCGGCGCGGCTGCTCGAGCGCGGGGGCGACTGGCGGAACGCGCTGCTCCTGGTCGGCGTGCCGGCCGACCCCGAGCTGCTGCCCAGGCTCGCGGCCGCCCTGTCGGGACTGACGGCGCTACCGCTCGCCGTGCCCTTCGCTCCGAAGCAGCCCGGCCTGGGCGGCGACGCGCTCGCGCGCTACCGGCGACCCGGGTCGCCGCAGATCCAGCCGGTCGTCGAGGCCTGCGCCGAGGCGCTGCGGGGCGCGGCGCACGTCCGCTGGCCGGGCTGGGTCGACCGGCGCCGCGCCGACTGGGGAGCGCGTTGCGGCGCATGGCTCGAGGGATCGCGCTTCGCCCTCTCCGGCGCTGCCCTCGCCGAGGCCACCGGCGCGCGCGGGGTGCTGGTGGTCGGGGACGCCACCGCGACATCCGCGCGGCGCCCGGCTGCGGTGTCGGGCGGCTGCGATCCGGTCCGCTGGCTGCTCGGGCAACCCGAGCTCGTGGCGGACCACCTCGAGCCCTACCGCGCCCAGCTGACCGCGTCGGGCAGCGCCGCCCTTCGAGCGGGCGCGGCCTGGGCGGCCATCCACCACGTGCTGTTGCGCCAGGCCGCGACGCGGGGCTGGCTCGTGGTGCACGAGCGGGACCTGCGGCGGAGCCCGCGCCGGGAGTGCGACCGGATCCTCGCCTACGCCGCCCTGCGCGCCCGGGCGCGGGGCTGGCGCCTCGCCGATCGCCTTCTGCCGGCGGCGCAAGCCGACGCTCGGGGTGCGGATTCCCTCCGGGAGGGCGGGGTGCCCGCTAGGGCAGCTCCGCCAGCCAGGACGCGTCTTCGAACCAGTGGTCGCGCATCTTCTCGAGCAGGCCCATGCCCTCGAGCAGCGTCAGGTAGTTCTCCATCAGATTGACCAGCAGCGGATCGTCTCCGCTCACGGCGATCCCGATCGGCTCGAAGCTGAGCGGCGCCGCCACCCCGGCCAGTCCCGAGTCGGGATGGCGGAGCAGCGCGAACAGGCACACCGGGTAGTCCGCGAGCATCGCGTCCACCTCGTCGTTCAACACCATACGCACGGCCGTGTCGTAGTCGGGAGTCGTGATGGTGGTGAGCTCCGGTGCGCCGCGGCGCAGGATCTCCTGACTGGTGGAGCTCTCCAGGACCGCGACCCGCACCCCCTTCAGATCGGAGAGGCTGCCGATCCGCGCCAGGCTGTCGGACTTCGAGAGGATCGCCTTGCCGGAGACGAGATAGGGGCCGGCGAAGGCCACCCGCATGTTCCGCTGTGGAGTCATCGTCATCCCGGCCATGACGGCGTCGACCTCGCCGGCCTCGAGCGCCGGCAGCAGTTCGGCGAAGGGCTTCTCGACGAGCTCGAGCTGGACGTCGAGCGCCTGAGCCAGGGATTTCGCGAGGCTGGGCTCGAAGCCGATCAGCTCGCCGCTGCGGCTCTTCACGTTGAGGGGCGGGTAGTCGCCGGTCATGCCGATGCGCAGGGTCCCGCGCTCGCGGATCCCGTCGAGCACCGGCGAGGCCGTGCGGTGGATCAGCGAGGTGCACCCACTCGCGGCCAGCAGAGCCAGGGCGATCAGAAGCGACTTCGTTCGGGATCTCTGCACGGAGGTCCTCCTGCGACCAGGGAGCGGATCGGTCGTGGCTCTGATAGCAGCGACCGGCGCGCGAGGCGAGCTACAGCAGATCTCCCTGCCGCGGGCGGGCGCGTTCCAGCGCGAGCAGACGCGCCTTCAACTCGAGTCCACCGCCGTAACCACCCAGCTTCCCGCCGGCGTTCACCACGCGGTGGCAGGGCACCACGAGGGACAGGGGATTCGCCCCGTTCGCCGCGCCCACGGCGCGCACCGCCCGGGGTCTGCCGACGCGCCGGGCCAGCTCCGCGTAGGAGATCGTCTCGCCGTAGGGGATCTCGCAGAGCGCCCGCCACACCGCGCACTGGAAGGCGGTGCCGCGCGGGTCGAGCTCCAGCTCGAACGCCCGGCGCTTGCCCTCGAGGAACTCGACGATCTGCTTCGCCGCCGTGCGGTTGGGAGCGAACCCCTGCTGCACGCGCGCGTCGGGTGCCCTGCGACGCAACCAGCCCGCCAGACCGCGACCGCTGGCGTGGGGCAGCTCGACGAAGGCCAGTCCAGCGTCGGTCGAGGCCAGCCGAAGAGATCCGATGGGCGAGTCCACGCGGGCGGTGTGGACCAATTCCATAACGCGTCACAATACCACCGGCGCTGCCTCTTGCAGCGCCGATTCGCGTCGAGAGCGAGGGGAGCGCTTGGCACATCTGCTCGTCACCGGCGGCGCCGGCTACATCGGCTCCCACGCGCTGCTGGCGCTGCGCGAGGCCGGGCACACAGCCGTGGTCGTCGACGATCTCAGCGCCGGCTACGCGCAGCTGGTGGGAGATTGCCCGCTGATCCGCTGCGACGTGGGTGACGCCCCGGGACTGCGGCGCGTCTTCGCCGAGCACGGACCCTTCGACGGAGTGCTGCACTTCGCGGCCTTCCTGTCGGTGCCCGAGTCGGTGGCGCACCCCGAGCGCTACTACCGGAACAACGTCGGGGGCTCCGCCTGCCTGCTCGAGGTGGCGCTGGAGCACGGTGTGCAGTCCTTCGTGCTCTCCTCCACCTGTGCGGTGTACGGCCATCCGGAGCGCGTGCCGATCTCGGAGTCGACCCCGCTGCGACCGATCAATCCCTACGGAGCCTCGAAGAGGGTGGTCGAGCGGATGCTGGCGGAGGCGGAGGGGGCCCACGGCCTGCGCTGGTCCGCCCTGCGCTACTTCAACGCCTGCGGGGCCGATCCGGAGGGACGCACCGGCGAGTGCCACGACCCCGAGATCCACCTGATCCCCTCGGCCCTCGAGACGGCCGCCGGCCTGCGCCCGGGGCTGAAGCTCTTCGGCACCGACTACCCGACCCCCGACGGCACCTGTGTCCGGGACTACATCCACGTGAGCGATCTCGCCGAGGCCCATGCGCTGGCGATGGACGCGCTGCTGGCCGGCAAGACCCTCGGCGCGCGCAACCTGGGCACCGGGCGCGGGCACAGCAATCGCGAGGTGCTGGCCGCCGTCGAGCGCGTCACCGGGCTGCCGCTGTCGGTGACCGAGGCCCCTCGTCGGCCCGGAGATCCGCCGGAGCTCGTCGCGGACGCCTCGGTCGCGCGGCGCGAGCTCGGCTGGACGCCACGCCACTCCGATCTCGACGCGATCGTCGCCACGGCCTGGGCGTGGCTGCGGAAGTGGAAGCGGCTGTAGCGTGGGCGCGCCGCTCCCATCGGAGCGAGCATCCGTCGGCAGCTTCCCGCAGGACTCGCCCGGTGCATGCGACGACTTCTCCAGCTCCGAAGCATTCCGCCGCTCACGGCGTCGTTCCTGACGATCCTGCTGGTTTGCGCCGGGTCGACGCAGACGATCGCAACGAGGCTCTCCCCCGCACGGCTGGCGCAACTCGGCTGTGCCCCCGCAGACCTCTTCTCGTCGCGCGCCTGGTGCACGATCACCTCCATCCCGTTCACCTGGGGCGGGCTCTCCTTCCTCGGCCTGCTCCCGCTGGTCGCCGCCAGCCTCGGACCGTGCGAGCGAGTCTTCGGAGCGCGGCGGACCGCCGAGATATTCCTGGCGACCCACGTCTTTGCCAGGTTCGCGGAGGCGCTCCTGCTCAGGGGGCTGTCCCCGGCCCTGGGGGATGCGGTCGCGGCGAGCCTTCTCGCCGCGCCTGACGCGGGGCCCTCGGCCGGCTGCTTCGGCTGTCTCGGCGCGTTGATCACCCGCTTCCGCCCAGCCCGGCAGATCGCTGCGGCGGTCGCGCTCGCGCTCTTCCTGGCGGCGATCTCTTTCTGGCGGCCGGACCCGGGATTCTCGGAGGCCACCTTGTGGATCTCGGATCTCTCGCATCCCACGGCGGCGTTCGCGGGCTACGCGATCGCCCGCGTGGCACGACGCATCCACCGAGGAGCTTCGCCTCGGAGGACACCTGTCGACTGACTAGTCCAGCTCGAGGCGCTTCATCATCTTCTGGAGCGACTGGCGGGGGATGCCGAGCTGCTCGGCGGCGCGCGTCTTGCTGCCCGTGCGCTCGATCGCGTCGAGGATCATCCGGCGCTTCAGGGCGTCGACGGCGGCGCCGAGGGTGAGCCCCGGCGGCAGCCCCTCGACCCTCGGGTCGGCGTCGAGAATGGCCCCGCGGATGTGCTCCGAGAGCATCTCCTCGCCGATCGTCTCCGCTTCGCCAGCCAGCGCCACCGTGCGCTCGATCTCGTTCTCGAGCTCGCGCACGTTGCCCGGCCAGGCGTAGGCGACGAGGCGGTCCATCGCCGCGTTGGTGAAGCCGCGCAGGCGCCGGGCCATCTTCCGGCACGAGACGTCGAGGAAATGGTGAGCGAGTCCGGGGATGTCCTCCCGGCGCTCGCGCAGCGCCGGGATGCGGATCTCGACCACGCGCAGGCGGTAGTAGAGGTCCTCGCGGAAGCGACCGTCCTCGGCGTCGCGGCGCAGGTCGCGGTGGGTCGCCGCGATGATGCGGACGTCTACCTTGCGCGTGTCCGAGGATCCGAGCGGGCGGATCTCGCCGTCCTGGAGCACGCGCAGCAGGCGCACCTGCATCCCGGGGTGGGTCTCGCCCACCTCGTCGAGGAAGACCGTTCCCCGGTGCGCCACCTCGAACAGACCCCGCTTGTCCTGGTGCGCGCCGGTGAAGGCGCCGCGCAGGTGTCCGAACAGCTCGCTCTCGAGCAGGGTATCGGGCAGCGCCGCGCAGTTCTGTGCGACGAAGCGCTGGTCCTTGCGCGGGCCGCTGTAGTGGATCGCCCGGGCCACCAGATCCTTGCCGGTTCCGGTCTCGCCCGTGATCAGCACGGTGGCGTCGGTGCCCGCGACCTTCTCCATCACCTCGAAGACGCGGTTCATCTCCGGGCTCGAGCCGATGATCTGGTCGAAGGCGTAGCGGCGCTCGACCTCGCGCCGGAGATAGACGTTCTCGGCGAGCAGCCGCTCGTTCGCCTGAGCCAGGGCCGAGGCGAGCTGGGCGTTCTCGCTGACCAGGTCGTAGGACTCGAGGGCGCGCCTGACGCTGATGCGCACCTCGTCGGGCTCCCAGGGCTTCGCGATGTAGCGGTAGATGCGCCCCTCGTTGACCGCGCGCGCGAGGGAGCCGAGGTCGGCGTAGCCAGTGAGCAGGATGCGGATCGCCCGCGGCGCGATCCCCACCGCGCTCTCCAGGAACTCGACGCCCTTCATCGTCGGGAGCTCCTGGTCGCAGATGATCAACGCGACCGGCTCCCGCTCGAGGATCGCCAGGCCCTCCTCGCCGGTGGCGGCCGTGAGAACGCGGTGGTCGTCGCCGAGGGTGAGCTCGAGCGACTCCCGGATCGCGGGCTCGTCGTCGACGACCAGGATCGCGTGGGGCTCGGCGTCCGCGCGACGCGCGGCCTCGATCGACGCCTCCTCCCGGAGACCCGTCGGAGGGGAGCCCGTCGGAGATTCCGCCGCTCCCGGTTGCGGCTCGGAGCCGTCTCGCGCAGGGCCGTTCACCTCGCGAACGGTAGCGGACGCCCGGTCCCTGCGGCGCTCGCGGCGACCCGGGGGTCGCGGTGCCGGGCCGGCGGGCGTGCACCCGCCGGCCCGGCATTCGATTCGATCGGTCGCGCCCTAGCGGCGGGCCCGTCGGCGCGTGGTGCTGCGCCGCGCGGTCTTCCGCTTTGCACTGGCGCGGCGGGCGGTCTTCTTCCGCGGTGTGCGCCGTGCCGTCTTCCTGCTCGCGGTGCGGCGCGTGGTCTTCTTCCGCGCCGTGCTGCGCTTGCGCGCCGGCGACCGCCGGGCGGCCGTTCGTCGCCGCGCCGCGGGCTTGCGCCGCGTCGCCTTCCGCTTGCGGCTGCCCGATCGCTTCATCTTCACCTTGGCGACGTTGCCCTTCTTGTCGATGAAGTAGAGGAAGCCTTCCTCGCGATCGACACCGCACTTGGCGACCTTTTGCGGCTTGACCTTCGACGGCTTGCCGCCGCCCCGTGCCATGCGGGCCCGGCTCACGTCGCCCTTCTTGTCGACGTAGTAGAGCCAGCCCTTCTCGCGCTTGATCCCGGTCTTTGCGACTACCGTGGCCATCGGCCATCTCCTTCGTGTCGGGTGTGTCCCGTCATGGAGGGGGGGATAGGCGGACGGAACTGGAGGAATCGTCGGAGCACGTGCGGATCGGGCGCTGCCGCCCGACGGAGGACCGGGGTAAAAGGTCCCCGCACGCCGGGGAGTGTCGGCTGCCTCCGACGGGCTGTCAACGGCTTTTCGGGTGCTTACCGTCGGAGTTGCGAGCGGTAGGCCGCCGTTCGGGCCTCGAGGGCGTCGACGATCTGGCCCTCGAGCGAGCGGCCGTCGAGGGTGTTGATCTCCTGGACCCCGGTCGGGCTGGTCACGTTGATCTCCGTGAGCCGCCCCCCGATGACGTCGATCCCGACGAAGAACAGGCCGTCGCGCTCGAGCGACGGGGCCACCCGCTCGACGATCCGGAGGTCGGCCTCGTCGAGCGTCGCGCCGACTGCGCGACCGCCGACGTGGAGATTGGCCCGGGTCTCCTGGCTCGACGGGACCCGCAGCAAGGCGCCGAGCGGCTTCCCGTCGAGGAGCAGGATGCGTTTGTCGCCGGTGCGCACCTCCGGGAGGTACGCCTGGGCCATGACGCGCCGGGAGCCGAAGCGGGTCGATTGCTCGAGGATCGAGAACAGGTTCCGGTCGTCGTTGCGAACGTGGAAGATTCCCTCGCCGCCGCGGCCGTCGAGGGGCTTCACGATCATCTCCCCGCCGAGCTTGGCGAGGAAGTCGATCAGCTGCGGGATCGAGCGGGTCACGCGCGTCTCGGGCATCAGGTCGGCGAAGTTCAGGGCGTAGAGCTTCTCGTTGGCCGCCAGGATGCCCGACGGCCGGTTCAACACCAGTGCCCGGTGACACAGCGAGAGGATCTGGGTCGCCGTCACGTACTCGGCGTCCACCGGGGGGTCCTTGCGCTGGAGCACCAGGTCCACCTCGTCATCGAGGACGACGGTCAGGGGCTCCGCCAGGTCGGCGTGGCGGCCGACCTCCCGCCGAAGTGTGACGGGGCGCACACGAGCGGTGACGTGGCCCCCGTCCACGGCCAGATCGGCGGGCTCGGCGTAGAGCACGCGGTGGCCGCGGCCCTGGGCCTCGAGCATCAGCACGAAGGTCGTGTCCGCGCGGATGTCGATCCCCTCGATGGGATCCATCACGAACACGATCGATAGCGGCGCCGTCGAAGCCATTCAGCCCACCGGGGTTCCAGCCGAAGCGGTAGCGCAGGGCGACTCGGCTCGGCTACGGTGGAGTTTCCCCTGGAGTGACGATGACTTCCATCCCGGCCCGGCGTTCGCGCTGGGCCCGGCTCTTGCTACTGATGGTCGGTCTGCTCGTCGGCGCAGGGCTCGGCGGCACCGCTGCCTTCTATTGGCTGTTCCTGCGCGACCTGCCGGACCCCCACAGCGTGGCCGAGTACCGCCCGCCCCTCGCCACCACGGTGCTCGATCGCCAGGGTCGCATGATCGGTGAGTTCTACACCGAGCGGCGCCGCCTAGTTCCCTTCGAAGAGGTGCCGAAGCACGTCATCGACGCTTTCGTGTCGGCGGAGGACTCCAGCTTCTTCGAACACCAGGGCATCGACTTCCCCAGCATCGCCCGGGCCGCGTGGCGGAACTTCATCGCCGGGGGCAAGGTCGAGGGCGCCAGCACGATCACCCAGCAGATGGTGAAGGGCCTGCTGCTCAGCCCCGAACGCACCTACACGCGCAAGATCCGGGAGATGATCCTGGCGCGTCGCATCGAGCAGCGCTTCACCAAGCAGGAGATCCTCTACCTCTATCTGAACCAGATCTACTTTGGTCACGGCGCCTACGGCATCGGTGAGGCCGCTCGCACCTACTTCTCGAAGCCGGTCTCGGAGCTCACGCTCTCCGAGGGAGCGCAGCTCGCCGGCCTGCCGAAGGCTCCCTCGCGCTACTCGCCCTTCGCCAATCCGAAGCTCGCCGAACGCCGCCGGCGCTACGTGCTCGACCGTATGCTCGACGAGGGCGCGATCGACGCCGCCACCCACGACCAGGCGATCGCCGAGCCGCCGGTCCTCGTGGACGGCTCGAACCCCGACGACTTCGCCACGGCCGCCTACTTCGTCGAGGAGGTGCGGCGCTATCTGTTCCGCGAGCTCGGTGGTCAGGCCGTGCTGGAAGGCGGCCTGACCGTCGAGACGACGCTCGACCTCGATCTCCAGCGAGCGGCGGTCGCGGCGATGCACGAGGGTCTCGAGTCGCTGGACCACCGCAACGGCTACCGCGGCCCGCTGCGCCGCGCCCCGGCGGGCGAGCTGGAGGCGGAGATCGGACGCGTCGCCGCGGAGAACGGCCTCGCCCACCCCGAAACCGGAGAGGACGCGCCGGTCACCGCCGAAGAGGAGGCGGTGCTCGGTGAAGAGCCGAGCGAGGGCGAGGTCGTCGCCTCCCCCGAGCCGGCGGACGTCCTGGCGGCGGCACTCGAGGCCGGGTCGCTGCTCGGTGTCGTCACCGCCGTCGACGCGGAGGCCGGCACCGCGCAGGTCGCGCTGGCGCCGGATCTGCGCGGCGTGGTCTCCCTCGCCGACTCCAAATGGGCCCGGCCGATGGACCCGGGCAGCTATCCCTACGAGGTCGACCGGATCGGGCGGATCTTCTCGGTGGGCGACGTCGCGCGGTTCGAGATCGAGGCGCCTGCGCCCGAGGGCGAGGACGAGAAGGCCGCCGCCGAGAGCACGGACGCTCCGCCGCCGCTTCACCTGGTGCTCTTCCAGGAGCCCAAGGCCGAGGGCGCGCTGCTCTCGCTCGACATCGCCTCCGGCGACATCCTGGCGATGGTCGGCGGCTACGACTTCCAGCGCAGCCAGTTCAATCGCGCCACCCAGGCGCGCCGCCAGCCCGGATCGGCCTTCAAGCCCTTCGTGTACGGGACGGCGCTGACGCTCCAGAGCGACACGGGCCAGCCGCGCTACACGCCGGCTTCGATCGTCCACGATCGGCCGAAGGTCTACACCGATCGCTCCACCGGCTTCATCTGGAAGCCGAAGAACTACGAGCGCGAATTCTACGGGCCGATCACCCTGCGCAAGGCGCTGGCGAAGTCGGTCAACAACGCGGCGATCCAGCTCAGCGACGAGGTGGGCATCGGCAACGTGATCGCCTTCGCGCGCCGGCTCGGCGTCCGCTCGCCGCTCGAGCCGTCCCTCGCGACGGCCCTCGGAACCAACGGCATCTCCCTGTTGGAGCTGACGCGGAGCTATGCGGTGTTCCCCAACGGCGGACGGCGCGTCCAGCCGCGCTTCCTGAGCCGCGTCCTGGACCCCAACGGCAACGCGATGATCGAGAACGTTCCGCTCGGGGATCCGATCGAGGAGGAGATGACCGAAGAGCCCGCGCTCCCGAACGGGCCGCGCGACGCCTTCGCGCCCTCCGATGAGGACGGCGGCACGGACCAGGAGACGGCCTCCAACGAGCCCGAAGAGCCGGCTGCCGACAGCGATCGGCTGATGACGCCGGAGCAGGCCTATCTCATCACCGACATGCTGCGCGCGGTCGTGCTGGAGGGCACGGGATCGCGCGCGCGCGTGCTGGGGCGGCCGCTCGGCGGGAAGACGGGGACGACCAACGACCAGGCGGACGCGTGGTTCGTCGGCTTCTCGCCGGAAATCGCGACCGGGGTCTGGGTGGGCTTCGACGAGGTGCGCTACCTGGGCAAGGGCGAGACGGGCGCGCGCGCGGCCCTGCCGGTGTGGATCGACTTCATGCGGGCGGCGCTCGACGGCAAGCCAGTGCGCGATTTCGCGGTGCCCGACAGCAACGGCCTGGTGTGGGCGCGGATCGATCGCGAGACCGGCCTGCTCGCCTCGCCCGACAGCCGCTCCACGATCTTCCAGCCCTTCATCGCCGGAAGCGAGCCGACCCGCACCGCCGCCGCCGCGCGCGAGACCGACCGCGCGCGGCAGAACCTGCGCGAGGACAGCTTCGCCAACGACGCTGCGCTGCGCTTGCAGATGGACCCCTTCTGACGGATGCACCGGGTGTGAGCACGTCCACCGAGACCGCGTTGCTGCGCGCCAACAGCGCCTTCTACTCCGCCTTCGCCGAGCGCGACATGGAGGCGATGGACGAGCTGTGGGCGCACGCCGCGCCGGTAGCGTGCGTGCACCCGGGCTGGCCTCCCCTGCACGGACGCGACGAGGTGATGGCGAGCTGGCGCTCGATCCTGCTCAGCGGCGAGAGCCCGCGCGTGCGCTGCGAGCAGGCAAAGGCCTTCGTGCTCGGCGCGACGGGCTTCGTGACCTGCGTCGAGCACGTCGACGGCGGTCGGCTGGTGGCGACGAACACGTTCGCTCTCGAAGACGGCCTGTGGCAGATCGTGCACCACCACGCCGGGCCGCTGTCCGCACTCGCCGAGGATGCCGGCGACGGGAGTCCGCCGAACTAGGAAGACCGGGTCCGGCGACCAGCGGCTATGCTGGGAGTCCGTGGTCCGACGTCTCCTCCCGGTCGTCCTGGCGCTGATCTTCTTCGCGAGCGCCCTCGTCTGCGTCGCGTCGCAAGGAGCGGCTGCGGCCGACGACGCGGGCACCCTCGATCTCGCCGCGCCGGCCGCGGATCTGGGCAAACGGCTGGGAGAGATCTGGCGCTTCGAGATCACGCGGAGCGAGAACCGCTCGGTCACGGTGGCAATGGTGGTGCTCGCCATCGCGAGCTTCGCGCTCGGGATGCTGCTCGCACGCTGGATCAGCCACAGCCTGGGCGGCCGCGCTCTGCGGAGCGCGGGCGTCGACGAGGGGGCGGCCTGGGCCTACCAGTCCCTCGCCTACTACGCGCTGCTCGCGGTGGCGTTCGTGGCCGCGCTGCGGATCGTGAACATCCCGCTCACCGCCTTTGCCGTCGTCGGCGGAGCGCTGGCGATCGGAATCGGCTTCGGCAGCCAGAATGTCGTCAACAACTTCATCAGCGGCGTGATCCTGTTGATCGAACGCCCGATCAAGAAGGGCGACCTGGTCGAAGTCGCCGGCACCTACGGGAACATCGAGCGGATCGGCCTGCGCAGCACCCAGATCCGCACCGGCGAGAACATCCACGTGATCGTCCCCAACGCCACCTTCCTCGAGACCAACGTCGTCAACTGGACCCACAACGACGCCCAGGTCCGGCTGCGCCTCACGGTGGGAGTGATCTACGGCTCCCCCACGCGCGAGGTCGAGCGGCTGATCCACCAGGCCCTCGAGGAGCACGGGCGCGTGCTCGCGACGCCTTCGCCTGTGGTGCTCTTCATGAACTTCGGAGACGATTCCCTCGTCTTCGACGCGCTGTTCTGGGTGCGCGTGCGCAACATGATGGACCGCATGCGGGTCGAGAGCGATCTGCGCTTCCGGATCGACGAGCTGTTCCGGGAGGCGGGGCTGGTGATCGCCTTCCCCCAGCGCGACGTGCACCTCGACGCAACGCGACCGATACCCGTGCGGATCGTCGAGGAAGAGCCGAGCACCCCGGGCTCGTGACGACGAGGAGTCCAGCACCAGATCCAGCGCGTACCGCGCGCGAGAGAGGTAGTCCCATGCGTATCGCCATCCTGTCGCGGGGCCCGAGGCTCTACAGCACCCGCCGCCTCAAGGAGGCCGCGCTCGCGCGCGGTCACGAGGCGCGGGTGCTCAACACGCTCAACTTCTCGATCGAGGTGGAGCGAGGCCAGCCGCGGCTCTTCTACAAGAACAAGGAGCTCACCGCCTACGACGCGGTGATCCCGCGGATTGGCGCCTCGGTTACGTTCTTCGGCACCGCCGTCGTGCGGCAGTTCGAGCAGATGGGCGTGTTCTGCACCAACCCGTCCCACGCGATCAGCGTCTCGCGCGACAAGCTGCGGGCCCTCCAGGTGCTCTCCCGCCATCGCATCGGGATCCCGAAGACGCTCTTCGTCCGCCACGCCGACGAGATCATCCCGGGAATCGAGCGGATGGGCGGACCGCCGGTCGTGGTCAAGCTGCTCGAAGGAACCCAGGGGATCGGCGTGATCCTCGCCGAGTCGCCGAAGATCGCCGAGGCGATCATCGAGACGCTCTCGGGACCCGCGAAGATGAGCGTGCTGCTCCAGCAGTTCGTGAAGGAGAGCAAGGGACGCGACGTGCGCGCCTTCGTGGTCGGAAATCGCGTGGTCGCGGCGATGCGCCGCATCGCCCAGAGCGGCGAGTTCCGCAGCAACGTGCACCGCGGCGGCCGCGCCGAGGCCGTGAAGCTGGAGCCCGAGTTCGAGCGCGTCGCGGTGCACGCGACCCAGGTGATGGGGCTGCGCGTGGCCGGCGTCGACATGCTGGAGGGCAAGGACGGGCCGGTGCTGATGGAGGTGAACTCCTCGCCGGGCCTCGAGGGCATCGAGGCCGCCACGTCGGTGGACGTGGCGGGCGAGATCGTGCGGCTGATCGAGGAGGAGGTGCTCTTCCCCGAGATCGACATCCGCCAGCGGCTGACGCTCCAGAGCGGCTACGGCGTGATGGAGCTGCCCGTGGACGAGACCTCGGAGCTGTGCGGCAAGACGATCAAGGAATCGGGGCTGCGCGATCGCGACGTGCTGGTGCTGACGATCCAGCGCGGCAGCGTGACGATCCCGAACCCGCGCACCGGCCGGGAGATCCTCTCGGGCGACGTGCTGCTGTGCTTCGGGAAGATGCTCACGCTCAAGGGCCTGGCGCCGCGGCCGCGCAAGAAGCCGCGGAGGGCGCGGTGACCTTCCGCAAGCGTCTGCCCCCGGTGGGCTCGCGCCCGGGCACGCTGGCGATCCCGGCCGGCTCGCCGCCCCCGCGCATCCACCTCTTCGACTACCAGGACGACTTCTGCACCGAGCTCGACGTGGCCGACGTCGCCCAGCTCGCGCCCTTCGTCGAGTCCCCGCGCGTCACCTGGGTGGACGTCCAGGGCTTCGGCGACGAGCCGACGCTGCGCGCCGTGGCGAAGCTCTTCTCGCTGCACCCGCTGACCCTGGAGGACGCCACCAACGTGCCACAGCGGGCGAAGAGCGAGATCCGCCCGGAGCACCACGTGATCGTGGCTCGCGCGCCGGATCCGGGGCAGTGCGACCGCGTCGAGGTTCCCCAGGTGTTCCTGCTGCTCGGTCCTCGCTACCTGCTGACCTTCCAGGACCGCTACTTCGGCTTCTTCGACCCGGTGCGCGACCGGATCCGCGAGGGGATCGGGCCGATCCGCCACCTCGGCCCCGACTACCTCGCCTACGCCCTGATCGACACGATGGTCGACCACTACTTCCCCTGGCTCGAGGAGTTCTCCGACGAGATCGAGCGGCTCGAGGACCGTGTGCACGGCGATGCGCCCCCGGACCTGCTCGAGGACCTGCACCGCGTGCGGCGCGGCCTGGTGGTGATGCGCCGTGTGGGCTGGCCCCAGCGCGAGGCGCTGCGGGCGCTGGCGGTGGAGCCGAGCCCCTTCGTGAGCGACGAGGTGCGCGGCTACATGGCCAGCGCCGAGCAGCACATGGTGCAGCTGATGGAGGCCATCGACTCGGCTCGCGACACCACCTCGAGCCTGGTCGAGCTGCACCTCTCGAACATGAGCCAGCGCACCAACGAGATCATGAAGGTGCTGACGCTGATGGCGAGCATCTTCATCCCGCTCACCTTCGTCGCCGGCATCTACGGCATGAACTTCGAGTACATGCCCGAGCTGCACCGGCCGCGCGGCTACTTCACCGTGCTCGGCGTGATGGCCGCGATCGCCGTCGTCATGATCGCCTTCTTCCGCCACAAGGGCTGGATCGGCTCGCGCCGGTCGCGGAAGCGGAAGGATCACTGAGCGGCTCGGGATTCCTGCTCGCAGGAGCCCACCTCGATGGAGTGGATCCAGTGGACGTCGAGGGATCCATCGACCGGGTAGGGGCGGCCCGACGAGGGCGCGTCCGAGACCGGCCCCTCCAGATCCGCGATTAGGCGAGCGCCCGGCGGCCGATCGCGCGAGAGCTCGTCCACGCGCTGGGAGAGCCGGTGATAGGGTATGGACGCGTAGGTGCGGACCCAGTAGACGCGCCCCGTCCCGCACTCCGTCAGAGTCTGGCGCTCGCGAGTCCACACGAGCTCGCCCCGCCGGCGGGCGCCCCCCCCCGTCGTCGCGCAATGTGTCGCGAGCAGCAGGAGGGTGAGCGTCACCACCGCAGCGCGACCGTTTCGTTCGTGTTTCATGTCCATGACCTCACGGATACTGGCCCCAGGCGGCGCTCGGATCACCCGAGTAGGAATGCCCGTGTCCACCGAAGGTCGGGTCCGGCTCTCCCGGGCCGGGAATGTAGTTGCCCAGTCGCGCCGCCGTATCGACCGCCCACGACGTCCGCGGAATGGCGTACCCGACCATCAGGCCGAACACGTTGGCCCCGATGTCGGTCGCGGAGTCGAGGAAGTGGTTGACGGTGCCTTGCCAGGCCTGCTCCGCCATGAACGACGCGGGATCGAGCGGCGTCTCGTGCAGGATCCCGGCGAGCAGGATGAAGGGCGCTCCAACGAGGCCGAGCGCCCGGGCCAACGCCGCGTTCGAGCCGGCGTGCCACGCGTTCATTCCGTTGGCGCTGGCATCGGGAGGAACCGCTGCGCCGGCGCGCTCGAGGGCCTCCACCAAAGCCTTGGGCAGGCGCATGCCACTCGCCGGAGCCTCCGTCCACTCCCCGAACAGGCTCCGCCATACGGCGCCGAAGTCCTCGCCGATCGCGAGATCGATCACTCCCTTCAGGAACGCGCCGATCCCCGACAGCACGTTCATCGCGCCCAGTGAGTCGCCCATTCCAGCGTCCCTCAGTGCCTTGGCGTCGTTGTAGTTCTGCACCGAGATCTGTCCCGCCGTCATGATCGAGCCGTCGCCGAGGATCGCGTAGCCCGGGTTGTAGAATCCGGAGCATCGGTTGCAGCTCTGGAGCTCCTCGAGCGGGAACCCGCCCGTCGGATCCGTCATGCTCGTCGGATTGTTCCGCGCGTAGGCGTAGGCGTTGAGGGTCTGCGGGTCGGACGCACCGGGCACGAGCGGATCCACGCTGAGGAACGTCCCGGACGCCGGATCCATCCAGCGCGCCTGCATGGAGTAGAGCCCGATGTGGCCTTCCCAGAGGTGGCCCGCATAGTGCCTGGGAATCCACTCGGCGTCGCTCGTCGAGGCGTGCAGCCGGCCGAAGGGCTCGAACGTGCGGTGCACGACGCGCTGGCCGCCTCCGTCGACGATGACGAGGCCGCTTCCGAGGGGGTCGGTGAGCTCCCAGAACATCACGCTGTCGCTTCCGCCGCCGGCGCGTGCCGAGTGGGGGAGCGGCCCCAGGGCCAGCAACGCCGCCAGCGTGCACGCGGTTCCAACTCGGGCAGGGCGGGCGATCGCCGCGACGAGCGCACCAGAACGCGTGGCCCCCAGGAGCAGACCCGCGGCACCGACGGCGAGGAGCGCGCCCCAGATCTCCGGCGGGAGCGAGAGCGGCGCCGCGCTCGACCTCCGGATCGCGCCGGTCGAGCGCTTGAGGGCAACGCGTTCGCCGAAGGCCCGAACCTCGATCCGGACCCGTCGGGGCACGGCCCCCTCGATCCGCGTGCCCTCGACGACGTAGACCGTGTATCCCAGGGCGGCCGGGAGATCGTCGAGGACTTTCTCCCCGTCCGCGTCGTAGTGGATGCGGGTCACGCCGCAGCCGCCCGCGGTGGTCCGGTCGACGCACACGAGCCGGTTCGCGGAGTCGAACGTCAGATAGCGCGCGCTGCCTCCCTCGACAATCGAGGTCGCGTTGCCGTCGGCGTCGCGGCCGTAGCTCACGCCGGCGTCCACTCGTCGGGTGATCGCGTGGGGCCGCCCCGCGTCGTCAAAGGCCTGCGCCGCGCCGGCGTGCAGCGTCAGGTTCCCGAGTTCGTCGTAGCGGTAGTCGTAGGACACCCCCTCCTTCGTCCAGGTAGCGAGGCGATTCCGGGCGTCGTACGCATAGGACTCGTTCAGGTCGATGTCGCCATAGCGGCTCGTACCGGTGACTCGCGTGACGTTTCCCAGCCCGTCGTAGGCGGTGTAGTCGAGCTGATAGGAGTAGGGATCCGCCGACGAGACGTTCCCGTCGAAGCGGTCCCTGGCGAGCCGCGCCGTGCTGCCGACATAGTCGAAATCCCGCGTCCCCGCTCCCAGGAAGGTCTGATCGCGCCGGCCGAGGGCGTCATAGGTCACGTCGCTCACGACGTCCACCGCCCCGGAGCTGCCGCACGCGGTCCCGTCGCCGAGGTCGCAGACGCGCACCAGTGAGGCCCCGTCGTACTCGTAGCGGATGCGTGTCGACTCCGGATACACCTGCTCGACGACGCGCCCTGCGACGTCGTAGACGTAGTCCATCAAGAACGGGCCGCCGTTGGTCTCGGCGACCGTGAGCCGGGTTTGCTCCAGGCGGCCCCACGCGTCGTAGATGCGAACGCGTTGATAGGCCGCGGACATGTCCTTCGCCCGCTGGCGCTCGCCGGGCCGATAGCGGACGGTGTAGTCGTCCTCGCCGGCTGGCGTGGTGATCCCCACAAGGCGGGAGAGGTCGTCGTAGGCGAAGGTGCGAACGTGACCGCGCGCATTCGTGGTCGACGCGATCGAGCCGGCGTCGCCGTAGAGCGTGCTCTGGAAGCCGGTTCCCTCCAGGTCCGGGTCCTCGATCCGGACGGTTCGACCGAGGGTGTCGCGAACGTAGCGGAGGAAGTGGTCCGGATCGGCATAGCTCCCGATCCGCACCGCAGTGGCGTCGTAGACGGTGTGGAGTTCACCCGTCGCCTCGTAGGCGTAGAGGGTGGTGTCCGCTCCGCTGGGATTGCCGCACGACGCCTGGGCGAGCGACGCGAGCTCGGGATCCACTCCATCGTGGCACTCGTCCACCCAGACAGGACGGCCGCCGTCGAAGACGCGCTGGAGGAGATCGCCCTTGCCGTTCTTCACGAGCATCCCGTCGAAGGGGCCGGCTCCGCCGAGCCCGGCGGGGTAGCCCCGCGCGGTCACGGGGAAGTAGGCCAGGACGGAGAATCCCTCCGGTGTGTCGATGCGAAGGGGCCGGCCGAGCGCGTCGGTGGTCGACTGCCGAGCTGCGGGCTGAGTCTGGCCGTCGAAGCTCGCACACGCGGGGTCCTGTCCGCAGTCGAGGGGCAGCGTGACGCGCTCGATCCGGGAGGCGAAGTCCCGCCGGGTCACGACTCCTACGTAGTTGCTGGGCGTGCGCTCGATCCTCTTCCACGTCGCACCGAACGCCCCGAACACGGTGCCCGAGTAGAGGAAGTCGCCCTGACTCGCGTCGCTGTACTCGAAACGCTCGACCCACAGGGGGAAGCCGACGTCGTCGTGGTAGGTGTTCTTCGCGACGAGGACCTCCGGGCGGCCCTCGGGCGTCGCGTACTCGAAGGCGGGCCTGCCGAGGGGATCCAGCTCGACGCGCCGGGCCGGTTCGTCCGTGTAGCTTGAGCCGATCTCCAGCGGCACCCCGCGTGCGGCGTCCGGGATCGTCACCACGACGCCGCCCAAGGGATCGATCGAGGCCACGCGCACGCTGTGGGAGACCTGTCCCGACGGGCTCGCGCACACGCCGGTCGTGTCTCCGTCGTAGCAGTGGCGCGTGCTTCGCAGGCCCGTGCCGGTCGGGCTCGGCGTCTGCTCCTCCACGAGGTTCCCGTAGGCGTCGTAGCGGAAGGCCGCGATCTCCACCCAGCGCGCCGAGGAGAAGTCGTCGCGATCGCCGACCCACTCCTCCACTTGCCCTACCTTGGGGGCGGTCGATGCGCCGTCCGGGTCGAAGTAGACCAGGCGCGTATCTCGCAGGACCGCGCCGGCGCCGTCTGCGAGCGTCGACCGCGCGATCAGACCGACGATGTGATCCGCGGGGATCGAGTACGGCAGCCGCGTCTCGACGAGCGTGCCCGTGGGGCGCTCGGTCTCGATCTCCGTAGCGAAGTCGTAGCCGTGGATATCGTCGTAGGTCAGGGTGCGGAAAGTGGTCGCACCGGCGACGCCGCCGAACTCGCTCCCAGTCTGCTCCGATTCGAGGCGCGCGTGGAACACGCCCGCGATCGTTCCCGGGACGACGGATCCCACGTGCTCCCAGTCCGCCTGGTAGCGGTGGACCACCTGCCCCTCCTCGATCACCAAGCGCTCGAGCGTCCGTCCCGCGCGCCCGTGGTCTTGGTAGAAGGTCTCCCGAACTCTCGAGGTGTCGGGCCGGACCGTCTCGATCAGGCGGAAGCCCTCCTCCGAGCGCCAGGTGGGACAGAACCCCGGCCGAGCGTACGTGTACCCGGTCTGCGCGGGCGCGAAGTCGGGACCGGTGACCGTCACCCGCGACACCACAGGCGTGGGCCGCCAGAGAATCGCGTCGCCGGCTCCCGGCCCCGGGTCGGCGACCGCCGCTTCGAGCGCAGCGTCGCGCTGCTGGATTGCCGAGGCGTAGGCGATCTCGATCCGACCGCCGCGCCCGTTGTCGATCTCCCTCAACAAATCGCCGTGGCGCGGCTTTGCGAGGAAGGCCTGAAAGTCGCCGATCACGTCGTCTGCGCCATCGCCGTTGACGTCGAAGACAACGAAGGCCGTCCTGGCGGGCACGGGATTCACCAGGTAGCAGTTGTACCCGTGCGCACAGTGGTCCGGCGCGCCGCCCGGAAGCGGATGGGGAGCGTCCGCCGCCAGCCGGATCGGCAGATCGAAGCGCGTGTCCCGCTCCCAGTAGCCGTCCGCGTCCCCGTCGTCCCGGCCGGCGAAGAGGTATGCGGCCGTCTGGAGAGCGTCGACGTAGAACGTGTCGATCGTGATGAAGTCGAGCCACCCGTCGCCGTTCAGGTCGGCGAAGCGACCCTTCTCCGAGACCGAGCCGCCGGGGTTCGCCTGCGAGATGGGCAGCGGCGGGAGGTAGCGCGCGGCCTCGGGACAGGACCCGCCGACCAGGCCCGCCTGGGTGGGATCGCCGCTCGAGATGCACCAGGCCGAGGAGCTCGCAGAGGAGCCACGGCCGGTGTTGAGCAGCACGGCCGCTCCGCCCGGGCCGCTCCAGACCACGTCGGCGAGACCGTCGCGGTTCATGTCGGCGAAGCGAACGCCCGGATCCAGCCGGTACATCGCCGGACTGCACCACGGAAAGTTGTCGTCCCAGCTCCAGCACTGGAGGGTGGAGTCCCCCGGACTGCTCTGGAGCACCACGTGCGCGAAGACCGAGAGGAAGAGCGGGTTGGTGCCGCCGGCAACGAGCTCCGCGAGGTCCGATGGAAGGTCGTACTGGGGGCCGCGCACCCAGCGCTGCGCGGCGCCGACGCTCGGGTCCTGGATCCACACGACCGTATGCGCCTCGTTGGGGGGTGCGGTGAGCGGCACCACTCCCGTCAGGAGCTGGTCTGGGTGGTCGCGCTGGAGGACGGCGACGTCGAGGAAGCCATCGCCGTCGAAGTCGTGGAACTGGGGAGCCAGGTCGACCGGGGCATAGCAGACGTTTGCCTGGACGGGTTGACCGAGAGGGTCGACGAAGCCGCTCTGCTCGAAGCCGAACACGCCCAGGTTCGCGCAGGGAGTCGACGCCTCTCCGAACTGGATGAAGCCGCTCCCGCCCCCTCGGATCCAGGGCAGACTGGAGTAGTCCAGCGAGGCTTGATAGGAGCTCTCGATCGCAAGCTCCTCGAAGGGAGGCATCCCCTGGGCCAGCGACGGATCCCTCACCCAGCCCGTGCCCGTGTTGCGGAAGACCGCGGTCACCGCGGCACCCCGCGTCGACTCGGGTGCGACCGGATTGCCGTTGCAGTCGAAGTGGCGAGTGATGCTGCCGACGTGGGTGGAGACGATGAGGTCGGCCAGGCCGTCCGAGTCGAGATCGGCCAGCCGGATGCTCGGACGAGCGCGGAGGGATCCTCCGACCGGGTTCCCGATGCTCGCGCCGGCCAGTGTCGAGGCGTAGCTCGTTCGTGCGCTCAGTCCCAGCTCGCTGAGATCCGGAGCCAACGGCTGGTTCGGCTCCACCACCGGGTCCGAGACCGAGCACATCGCGTAGTAGCCGCCGTCGGGCCAGATGCCCGGCATCCAGAAGTCGTCGTACGTCACGCCGCCCTCGGTCGGACCGTGGCCGTAGCCGGCTGGGACAGGGATCTGCGCGTAGTCGAGGCGGAGTCGGTCGTAGGTGAGGCCGCCGAAGGAGCGCGTGAAGTCGGTCGCGATGTCCGCCCACTCGGAGTCATCCGAGATCCCGTCGAAGCCGCCGCCGGTGTTGATCCAGACGCGGACGATCACGTCGTGACTGTTCCAGCCTCCCACCGCGTACGCCTCGGCGGGATAGAGCTCCAGGCGGTCCGGCAGCCCGTCGCCGTTGAGGTCGCCGATCAGCTGCGGGAGGGTGGCCGCGCGGTCGAACTCGCCCGGGACGGGGTAGCTTCCGAACGGGATCCGGTAGGCGTCTGCCTCGGTCCACTGCTCTCCCGGTCCCTGGGTGGGAATATCGCCGGCGTCTCGGTAGACGAGCGTCGTGGCCGGCAGACCGGTGCAGCTCTCGGTGGAGGCCTCGGTGCAGTCGGAGCCGAACTCCTGGATCGACTCCAGGCGCGAGCGATCCGTGGCGTATCCGACCGTGTCCGCGTACTCGAGAGCGTAGCGGCGAGCCAGAGCGCCGTGTCCGAAGACCCGGATCTCGCGCAGGCGTTGCCCGATCTCGCGCCTCAGACCCGCCGAGAACACGAGCTGCGCGTCCGGGCGGACCTCGTAGACGAACGCCACCTGTCGCGGGCCCGAGCCTGCGCCGGCGTCCGCCCCGTAGTGGATCGCTTTCGGATAGGCCGAGCCCGGATCGGTGGCCGTGTCGTAGCTGAAGTAGATCCCGTTCCCGAACGCGTCCTCCATTCGCTCGAGCAGCCACCGGGCGGTGCCGCCATCCTGGGCGACGCGGTGCGCGGACGTGGTCCCGAAGTAGAGCGTCGTGCCGTCGGTCTGGACGACGCTCCACCAGTCTCCGGACAGGTGGTAGTCGATCCGCTGGAAGGACTCGACGAAAGTGTGGAAGCGGTGCGGGATCGAGGGGTGCGCGACGAGGGGCTGGTCGGAGAGCTCGAAGCGCGCGCAGGCCATGAAGTCCTGTGCGCCGAAGCGGCCCGAGCAGTGGATCTCGGGGATGCCCACGCTCCAACCGACGCCGAGCGGGCCGTCCCCCGAGCGGCTCGAATAAGAGAGCTCGAGGTGCGGCGCGAAGCCACCCGGGCCAGGCGGGACCTCGATCGGAACCCGGAAGCGCGCGGCGCCGGTGTTGTCGGTCACGGCGGGATCCGTCGGTCCGACGTCACCCGGTGCGGGCATGGCGCGGGCTGCGCGCGGGAGTGACGCGCCGTGGATCGTGAGGCATGTTAGTCCGATCATGGCGCAGGCGAGACGGAAGCTGCGGAAGGTTCGGAACGAGTCCCGAGAGGCTCGAGTCCCCGGACGGTGCATGACCGGACTCCGTACTCGGGACTCTGGATCGTCGGGGTCGTCATGGTGTTATTTCGCGGTAGACGTCGGTGAAGTCAAGCGGGCCGCCGTCGCGCAGATCGGGGGCAGGCCACTGCAAATGACGGAATGCGTCGATCCTCCGTGACGATCACCCGAGGGCAGCCGGAGGCGGTCCGGCTCCGATGGATCGCGACCCGGGCCTCCTCGGCGTTGCTGTCCGCCCCTCTGCTTGCAGCGGCCTCGGCGTGGCCGGCGCTGTGGCCGCTCGCCGGCGCCGCTCTCTCGCCCTGGCTGATCGCGACCCGGCGCGCATCGCTGCTCGAGGCGATCTCCCTCGGAGCCCTGACGGGAACCTCGTTCGGGTGCTGCGCGGCCCCGTGGATCCCCGAGGCGCTGAGCGCGCTGGGATCGTCCCGGACGCACTCGCTGGCCGGCCTCGTCGTCACCGCAGCCTGGGTCAAGGCGCCCCTCTTCGCGGCGGCGGGAGCGATCGGCCGGTCGCTGCGCCGCTCGCCCGCCTGGGTGCAAGTCGTGGGGTTCGGCGCCGCCTTCGGGACCGGCGAGTGGCTCGTCTCCCTCTGGAGCGGCGGTGTGCCCGCCGCGCTCGTCGGGCACTCGCAGCTGGCCGCGGTCGGCGTGGCCCAGCTGGCTGCGGTCGGCGGCGTGCCGCTGATCTCGGCCTGGCTCGCCGCACTGAACGCGGCGCTCGCCTTGGCGCTGGTCGGCCGCCCGCGCGCGCCCGCACTGGCCGCCGCTCTGGCCGCCAGCTGGCTCGGAACGGCGCTGGTGGGTCTTCCCTGGGCGATGGCGGTTCGGCCGGCGCCGCCCGAACGGCCGATGGCGGTGCTACTCCTCGTCCAGCCGCAGATCCCCCGCTACGCGCGCTGGGACGCCCGGGCCCAGCCCTGGATCCTCGAGACCGTGTCGTCCCAGACGACGGCGGCGCTCGCGGGGGGCAAGGCCGTGGACGCGGTCGTCTGGCCGGAGAACCTGCTCACGACACCGCTCGAGGCTGACCCGCACCTCGCGAGCGCGCTCGAACGCGAGGTCGACGCCTGGGGCTCGCCGCTCATCACCGGACTGGTCCGCGCCCCCGGCGACGGCGATCCGCATGCGTACCGCAGCTCGGTCGTCTGGCTCGAGCCGGGGAGCGGCGTCGTCGCGGCACTCGACAAGGCGCGCGCCGTGCCGCTGCTCGAAGCAAGCCGCCCGGTTCCGGGCTACTCCCTGCTGGCCCCGCTGTTCGGCCGGGCGGCGCGCTGGCCGAAGGTGCGCGAGGCGCGGAGCGCCGCGGTAGCGACGTCCCCACACTTCGATGCGTCGGTGGCGCTCTGCTACGAGGTGCTGTTCCCGCGGATCGTCTCCCGCCGCCGGACACCCTCCAGTGTCGCCATCCTCAACCTCGCCGACGACAGCTGGGTGGAGAGTCCCGAGGCGACGAGACAGCTCGCGCACTGGGCCGCGTTCCGAGCCATCGAGCAGCGTCTCCCGCTGGTGCGCGTCGCCCACGGAGGGTGGTCGATCGTCGTGGATCCGTACGGGCGGATCACCGACGAGCTGCCTCTCGACCGCGCGGCGTCGCTGCGCGTGTCCCTGGCCCCCTCGGCACCTCCGACGCTCCCGGAGCGGGCGGCGATCCTGGCGCTACCCCTGG
>CAZZFT010000054.1:0-11113 GCA_964653555.1 uncultured Spirochaetales bacterium
GGCCAGGGGCGCCAGCCGTTGCGCGGGTCGTACATGTCGAGCTCGGCGACGACCGATTCCGGATCCCCCTCGTCCGCGACCGAGGGGTCGATCACCTGGAGCATGAACACGCCTTCGCCCGGGTGGGCGGCGATCCCGATCCAGCCGTCGCCGCAGCCGTGGAGCTTCTGGGCCAGCGCCATCAGCGAGCCCCCGCCACTGTTGCCGAGCAGCACCACCGCTTCGGCACCGCGCCGGCGCATCTCCTGGGCGGCGGTCGCCACGTCGGTCGCGCACGCCTCGTGGAGGCAGTCCGTGTCGTTGTTCAGGTAGCGAGTCGCGAATCCGAGCACCGGATAGCCGGCGGCGGCGAGAAGCGGACACGCGTAGTGCACGGAGAAGTCGCCGCGCGGATGCGCGAGGATCACGGCCGTCTTCCAGGGCTCGCCGGCCGGCGGCGTCCACAGGACACCGCGCACGAGCGCGCCGTCCGGCGTCACGAGCCGTACCGGCTCGCGGCGGACCGCGACGCCCGGATCGTCTTCGGGCAGCGGCCAGAAGCCGAGCCCGATCGGACGGGCGGCTCCGAGGGCGTGGGGCATGGGGACCTCGCTGCGGGCCGGGCGAGTATACGCGGGCAGCCCGCGAGGACCGGGCACCCCCGCGTCAGGGGCGCTGGAAGTGCGCGAGCGTCTCGACGTGCTCGGTGAAGGGGAAGAGCGCGTAGGCCTCGAGGGTGCGCAGCACTAGACCGCTTCGCTCGCGCAGCGCCTCGGCCTGAGCGAGGAAGGCGTCGAGGCCGCAGCTCACCCACACCACGTCGCGCGGGGGCGAGGCGCTCAGCTGCTCGATCAGCGCGGGCGCCACGCCCTTGCGCGGCGGGTCCAGGAGCACGGTGTCCGCCGCCGCGAGCTCCGCCTGCTGCGCCTCGGCCGGACCCGGACGGACGACCGCGCGCGCGCGCTCCTGCGGCGGGCGAAGCGCGAGTCCGCGGGCCAGCCCGTCGAGTCCGTGGGCGCTCTGCTCGTTGAACGCGACGCGCACCGAGCGCCGGAGCAGGCCCATCCCGAGCGGCCCGCAGCCGGCGAACAGCTCGAGCACGCGCGCTCCGTCGGGCACACAGGCCTGGGCGCGCCGGGCGATGCGGTCCGCGAGCTCCGGCTGGCTCTGGCCGAAGGCACCGGGCGGGAAGGCGATCTCGCAGTCCGCCACGTCGTCCCAGATCACCTCGGGTCCCGAAAGGTGCCGCCAGTACGGACCGAGGACGCTGTTGCTGCGCTCGGGGTGCCCGTTCCACCACAGGCTGTGCAGCGCGCCGGCGAGCCGCGCCTCGAGGATCCCCGCCAGCGCCGCCGCGAGCCCGGGCGCGGATGCGTTCTCCACCAGCACCACCTGGGCGCGCTGACTGCGGCGCTCGATCGCGACCTGGATCGCGCGCAGGGCGCCGCGGTGCGGCCGCTCGGCATAGCTCTCCACGCCGGCCTCCCGCGCCGCCTCGCGCACCGCCTCCGCGACGCGATTGATCAGCGGGTGATGCGTCCGACACTGGGGGATGTCGACCAGCCGATGCGAACCCTCCTGGAAGATGCCGATCTTCGGGGTCCGGGTCCGGCCCCGCACCATGAGCCGCGCGCGGTGGCGGCTCGCGAACCCGGGCGCGTCGACCACCTCGGGCGCCGCGACGCCGTCGCGCGCGGCGAAGGCGGCCAGCCGCTCCCGGGCGCGGGCCGGGATTCCGGGCTCGCCGTAGCGCGGACAGCCGGGACAGGGCGGACGGTGAGGGCAGGGCGGTGTGGACACGGGTGGCGCAGCATGCCACGTCCGCGGCACGGGCCGAGCCGCACTGGCCCCCGTGGTCGGGGGTGGAGTGGCCCTGGCGCGGCCGGGCCTTTGCGCGAACGTGAGCGGCCAGGAGGACGCCGCCATGCACCGAAGGGATCACTTCCGCGAGCTCCACGAGTCGCCCTTCGTGATTCCGAATCCGTGGGACGCCGGCTCGGCGCGCATCCTCGCCTCTCTGGGGTTCCGCGCCCTCGCCACCACGAGCGGCGGTCACGCGGCGTCGCTGGGGCGACTCGACGGCGCGGTCACCCGCGAGGAGGCGCTCCAGCACGCCGAGGTGATCGCGGCAGCGACCGCGCTGCCGGTGAGCGCCGATCTCGAGCAGGGCTTCGGGGATGCGCCCGAGCTCGTGGGCGAGACGATCCGCCTGGCCAGTGCGACGGGTCTGGCGGGCTGCTCGATCGAGGACTGGAGCGGGGGGCCGGAGGGACGGATCTACCCGCGGCCGCTGGCCGCGGAGCGGGTGCGGGCGGCGGTCGAGGCGAGCCGGCAGGATTCGCCGGCCCTCGTGCTGACGGCCCGCTGCGAGAACCATCTGCGCGGGAACCCGGACCTCGCCGACACGATCGAGCGTCTCCAGGCGTACCAGGAGGCGGGAGCCGACGTGCTGTACGCGCCCGCCCTGCGCGACCTCGCCGACATCCGCAGCCTCGTCGCTGCCGTCGATCGGCCCGTCAACGTGCTGCTGCTGCCGGGCGGTCCGAGCGTCCCCGAGCTGTTCGAGGCGGGGGTGAAGCGGGTCTCCCTGGGCAGCGCCCTCAGTCTGGCCGCCCAGGCGGCCCTGGTGGAGGCGGCGCGGGAGCTGCTCGACTCGGGTACTCAGGAGTTCTGGACGCGCGCGCTGGCGTCGGCGCCGGCGGTCCGCAAAGCGCTCTCCGCGCCGCGCGACTAGGGCTCGCGCCGCGGAGCCGACTCCCGGGGTCCGACCCGGCCGCCCCAGCGCTTCATGTACTCGTCGTAGATCCACTTGTAGGTCTTCTCGAGTCCTTCGCGCAGGCTGACGCTGGGCTCCCAGCCGAAGTGCTCGCGCAGGCGCGTGTTGTCGCTGTTGCGGCCGGCCACGCCGGCCGGAGCGTCGGGTGCGTAGAAGCGCTCGAGCTCGACGCCCGCGATCTGCTCGACGATCGAGACGAGCCCGTCGATCGACACGAGCTCGCTCGAGCCGAGGTTGAGCGGCTCGACCGCGTCCGAGGCGGCGATCCGCAGCGTTCCTTCGATGCAGTCGTCGACGTACATGAACGAGCGCGTCTGGCGACCGGTTCCCCAGATCTCGATCCACGGCTCGCCTGACAGCTTCGCCTCGATCACCTTGCGGCAGATCGCGGCCGGCGCCTTCTCGCGTCCGCCCATCCAGGTGCCGAGCGGACCGTAGACGTTGTGGTAGCGCGCGATCTGCGTCTCGAGACCGAAGTCCTCCCGGAAGTGACGGCACATCCGCTCGGAGAACAGCTTCTCCCAGCCGTAGCCGTCCTCCGGCTCCGCCGGATAGGCGTCGGACTCGCGCAGGGCGGTCACGTCCGGGTCGCTCTGCCGCGCGGCGTTGTAGACACAGGCCGAAGAGGAGAAGAAGAAGCGCTCGACGCCGGCGTCGCGCGCCGCCAGCAGCATGTGGGTGTTGATCAGCACCGACAGCATGCACTCGGCCTTGTGCGTCTCGATGAAGCCCATGCCGCCCATGTCCGCGGCGAGCTGGTACACGGTCTGCGCCCCGTCGCAGACCTCCGCGCAGGACTCGCGGCGCGACAGGTCCGCGACGCGGTTGTCGACGCCGTCGTACACCTGGTGCCAGCGCTCCAGGGGCTTGCAGTCGACGGCGCGCACCCGGCGCTCGCCCGCGCGCACCAGGGCCGCCACCAGGTGGCCCCCGATGAAGCCTCCAGCGCCCGTCACGAGCACGGCTTTCCCGTTGGCGTCGCCCATGGCTCAGCCGGTGGCCAGGATCTCGGTGACGAGACAGCCCCGTCCGTCGTCGGTGGCGTCGACGAGCGGAAGGTGGTCCATCACCTCGTTGAGGAAGCGCGACGCATCGGGGGCGAGCTCGTGGAAGCGCAGCACCATGCCGCGGTCCCCGTCGTTGCGGTGCACGCGCGCGCGCACCACGAGCGGCATTTCGCGCTCCTCGGTGTGGATGGCGAGCTCGACGTTCATTCCCACCTCCAGCAGCGGGTTGGGGTTGACGCGCATGCCCCCGATCGTGATGTCGCGACCCATCAGGACGCGGCTGGCCTCTTCGCCCAGCGCCGCCGACCGGTCGTCCTGCGCGCGAGACGGGGGGGCGGCGGGCGCGCCGGTCGCCTCGGCTGCGCGGGGTGCCTCGGAGGAGACGGCGACGGCCGTCGGCTCGGGCTCGGCGGTCTCCCGGATCGCGGGAGCCGCCAGCTCGCCGGCGGCCCGCGACGCCGGCCCCGCGGCACGCGGGGCTTCGCCGGTGAAGACGGCCGGACCGTCCGCGTGGGCGGAGATGGCCCGCTTCAGCAGCTCGTGCTGCCGCTGGCGGACCTGCTCGAAGCGCGCGCTCGCCACGAAGTGATCGGGGGGCTGACCCAGATGCGGCCCCGACGACAGCACGCGCGCCTTCACGGTGAAGGCCGCCCCCGCGATCTCGGCGGGGATCGCCAGCGAGAAGCCTCTGCCCCGGGCGAGCTGCTGGTCGAGGATCACGCGGCAACCGCCGACGGAGAGATCGACCAGGATGCCCGGACGCGAGCGCCAGCCCGAGCGGTAGCGCACCGGTGAGCCGATGTTGACGCGCGCGCTGCGGCGCTTCTCCGGTCCGCGATAGAGCGCGTGGACGATCAGCGCGCGCAGCGTGGCGCGGTGGACCGGCCGGCGCACCATCATGCGGATGTCCGCGCGCCGCAGCGAGTTGCGCAGCGTGCGCGAGTCCTGGTCCAGCATCGCGATCGACACCGGGCGCGCCTCCGCATTGACCAGCCCCAGGTTCAGGATCCGCCGCGGTGAGGCGATCACCAGATCCCAGGGCGCCTCCCGGTCCGCGGCGGACAGCTCGCGGCGCTCGGCGAAGGGGGTCTCCAGCTCCTCGAGCAGCGCCCGCACGTCCGCCAGCTCGCCATCGTGGACGAGAAGCGTCTGGGGTTCGGGGGTCTGGCGTCTCATCGACGGGTTCGACTCATCTCCTGCGCTTCTCCCATCGGCTCGCGCTCCCCCCGCCTGAAGGCGACCCGGGCACTCCCCGGACCGCCCCGAGGCTCCGGCCGCTCCGCAAAAAGCCGATTCGGAAGAGGCCTTTGGGCCGTCGCGGCGGGCCGCGAAGCCGATCGCCCCGGCGGGCGGGGAGCGGCCTCCGGGACCCGCGGGACGGGAGGCGGGCGTCGGCACGCCATGGGCGGCGCAGCCGCGGCGGGTATGCTCGGCCCCTTCCATCCAACGAGCAGGAGTCCGGCGTGGCACAGGGTGAGGGAGGCGCAAGGATCGCGGCGGCGCTGATCATCGGCGCAGCGATCACGGGGGGATCCTTCTGGATCCACGCGGGGCTGGAGCGCGCGTCCGGCGAGATCGCCGCGCTGCGCGAGACGCTGGAGGCGGGGCCTGCGCCGTCGCGCGGGCGCGAGGCCGATCGGATGCGCGGGCCCGATCCGCGGCGCCGCTACTCGGTCAACACCGAGGGCGCGCCCGTGCGTGGCGATGCGGACGCGAAGCTCGCGATCGTCGAGTTCAGCGACTTCCAGTGTCCGTTCTGCCAGCGCGTGAACCCGACCCTCCAGCAGGTGCTGGCGCAGTACGGCGACAAGGTGAAGGTCGTGTTCAAGCACCTGCCGCTGAGCATCCACCCCAAGGCGCCCGACGCCCACGCGGCGGCCGAGGCGGCGCACCGGCAGGGCCAGTTCTGGGCGATGCACGACCGGATCTTCGCGAACCAGCGCGAGATGAGCCCCGAGAAGTACCGGGAGTACGCCCGGGAGATCGGCCTCGACATGGATCGCTTCGACCGGGACGTGAAGGATCCGGAGATCCGCCGGCGGATCGATGCGGACTCCGCCGAGGCGGACAGCCTGGGCGTGTCGGGCACACCCGGCTTCTTCGTCAACGGGCGCTATCTCTCGGGCGCCCAGCCCCTCGCGCGCTTCCAGGCGCTGATCGACGAGGAGCTCGGCAAGGGCTGAAGGGCGGCCGCCGCGCTATTGCCCGCGACGCGGGTGGACCGACGTGCAGTCGATCCATCGCTCGCGGACGAGGAGCGCGCGGTCGCGCACCGCCACCTTGCAGCGCTTCTGGTCGGGGCTGACTTCGACGAGCAGTCCCTTGCCGGACCACCAGTCGCCGGCGACGCCGTCGACGAACACCGGGGTGCCTCGGTTGGGCATCAGGCACCCGCCGGCGAGCAGGGCGAGGGCCGCCAGCAGTCCGGCTCGTCGGCGGCGCGGCGCTTCCATGGGGCGCTCATCGGCCGGGTAGGGCGCGGACTGAACGCCCGGGATCTGGCAGAATCCGTGGGGACAATGTCATTGCAGACAAAGCGGGCCGCTGCCAGCCTGTGCCCATGGCCCGCCGCCCGCCCGTCGCCCGCCGCCGCACGCTCCCGACTCCCGGACCGCGCCGGGTGGTCATGCTGGCGTTCCCGGACGCGCAGATCCTGGACGTGGCGGGGCCGCTGGAGGTGTTCGCGATCGCGACGCGTCTGCTGCGGGCGACCGCCGCGACCGCGATCGGCCGGGACGCCGCCGCCGCTCGCCGCGATCCGGGCTACGCGGTCGAGGTGGTGGCCGCCCGTTCCGGGCCGGTGCGCATGTCCTCGGGGATCGAGCTCGTGGCCGCTCGTGCCCTGCGCGACGTGCGCGGGCCGCTGGACACGCTGCTGGTGGCGGGCGGCGAGGGTGTCCGCCGCGTCCGCGACGAGGCCACGATCGAATGGATCCGACGCGCTCACACCCGGTCGCGTCGCACCGCGTCCGTGTGCACCGGGGCGTTCCTGCTCGCGCGCGCGGGGCTGCTCGACGGGCGCCGCGCGACCACGCACTGGGGCAGCTGCGACGCCCTCGCGCGCCGCTTCCCGAAGGTCCGCGTCGAGCCCGACCGCATCTACGTGCGCGACGGACGCATCGCGACCTCCGCCGGGGTGACCGCGGGCATGGATCTCGCCCTCGCCCTGGTCGAGGAGGACCTCGGCGCCGCGCTCGCGCGGGACGTCGCGCGCCAGATGGTGCTGTTCCTGCGCCGGCCGGGCGGCCAGTCCCAGTTCAGCGCCCAGCTCGCGGCGCCCCCGGCCGGCCGTCCCTCGCTGCGCGACCTGCAGAGCTGGATCCACGAGCACCCGGACGCCGACCAGGGCGTCGACGCGTTGGCCAGGCGGATGGGGATGAGCCCGCGGCACTTCGCGCGGGTGTTCGCGGACGAGCTCGGGATCACCCCGGCCCGCTACGTGGAGCGCTCCCGGGTCGAGGCAGCCCGCCAGCGGCTCGAGGACTCCCGGGCCGGCCTCGAAGAGGTGGCCCAGGCCTGCGGTTTCGGCAGCGCGGAGACGATGCGTCGCGCGTTCCAGCGACAGCTCCGCGTGTCACCCGCATCGTACCGTCACACGTTCGCCCGCACCGGGCGCACAGGAGAGGAGGTTCGCGCATGACGACCCGCATTGGACTGCTTCTGTTCGAGGACGCCGAGGAGCTCGATTTCGTCGGACCGTGGGAGGTGTTCACGATGGCGGCAAAGGGCTGCGACGATATCTCCGTGGTGACGCTCGCCGAGCGCGCTGGGCCGCTGCGCTGTGCGAAGGGCCTGCGCGTGCTGCCCGACCACACGCTCGCCGACGCCCCCGCGCTGGACGTGGTGCTCGTCCCGGGCGGGCAGGGCACCCGGCGCGAGGTGGAGAATCCGGTCGTGCTCGACTGGCTGAGACAGGTGGCGCCGAGGCTGAGCTGGATCACCAGTGTGTGTACGGGGTCGCTGGTGCTGTGCGGCGCGGGTCTGGCGCTCGGCCGGCGCGTCACCACCCACTGGGCCTTCGTCGAGTCGCTGCGCAAGCGCTTTCCCGACGTCGAGGTGCTCGACCGGGTCCGCTATGTGCGCGACGGCCGGCTGTGCACCGCCGCCGGCGTGTCGGCCGGGATCGACATGGCGCTGTGGCTGACCGGCCAGCTGTGGGGCGTCGATCGCGCGCGCGAGACCCAGCGGATGATGGAGTACGATCCGGCCCCGCCCTACACCGCCGAGGTCTAGCCCGGCGGGAGCCTGCCCGCGGCTCGCCCCTCCTCCGGCGATGGCCGCGGCAGGGGCGAGCTGCCAAACTCCCGCGCCGGGGGGGAGGCGCGCTGCTCGGATTCCGCCAGCGATCGCTGCACGCGTGGCCGCGCCGGCTGCGGATCGCGCTCGTCCATCGCTTCAGCAATCGCCCCCCGCGCTCCCAGCGCGTGTACCGGGTCACGATCGGCTCGGTGCCGTACAAGCGGATCGTCTTCGCCGACTCCCATCAAGCCGCCGAGGCCGCCGCGCGGCTCCAGACCTTCGCGAGCGAGCGCGTCTATCCGGGTCTGCTCCTCGAGCGCGAGCGCGAGCTGTGGGTGGAGTACGTCGAGGGGCGTCCGGTGGGCCGGGTCGACGACGCGCTGATCGAGTCGCTCGCGGCGCTCCTCGGCGTGCTGATCAAGCGGGCACCGCGGCGGGTTCCGCTGCGCGAGACTCCGTGGCTCGCGAACCTCGAGCTCGACCTCGGCTTCCTCGCGCAGGTGGGCCTGGTGACGCCCGCGGATGCGGCCCGACTCGTCGCGGTGGCCCGGGAGCGGGCGCCGGCGACGGTGTGGGTCGGCTACGACTGCACCGACGCGATCCTCAAGAACTTCGTCTGGGGGGAGGGCGGGCGCCTGCGCGCCGTCGACGTCGAGAGCCTCGGCGCGGGCGTGCTGCTCGGCACCAGCGCGGCGAAGGCCTCGGTCCGATGGCTGGGCGATCAAAAGATCGATTTTCTAAATCAATTGCGTGAACTTGGATGTCCAGACTTCGAGTCCTACTTCGACTTCGTCGAGCTCTGCTTCCGGGCGTTCTGGCAGAAGTCGTCCTTCCTGGAGAAGAAGCGCCGCTTCCTGGACCCGGGTCTGTTCGCCCCGTTCCTCGACCGGCGATGAGCACGCCGGGTCGGCACCTCGCCCTGTTCATCCGCTCCCTCGGCTCCGACGGCGGCGGCGCCGAGCGCGTATGGCTGAACCTGGCCGAGGCCTTCGCGCGCCGCGGTCACCGCGTCGACCTGGTGCTGGGCCGGCGCACCGGTCACTTCGCCGACGCGGTGCCGCCGGGGGTCCGGGTGCTGGACCTGGCAGTGCGCAGCCGCCTCCCGCTGCTCGGCGCGGCGCTGCGCGATCCGCGCTCGGCCCTCGCCCTCGCGCCGGCGCTCACCGCGCTGCCGCCGCCGTGGATCCTGGCGGCCGTTCCGGCCCTCGCGACCTACCTGCTCCGCGAGCGGCCCCAGGCTCTGCTGTCCGCGCTGAGCTACGGGAACGTCGCGGCGCTCTGGGCCCGGCATCGGGCCGCCGTGGCGGTGCGGGTCGCGATCAGCGAGCACAACACCCTGTCCGTCCGGGCTGCCCAGGCGCGCGCGCGCCGCTGGCGCGTGCTGCCCGAGGTGGAGGCGCGCTGGTACCCGCGCGCCGACGCGATCCTCGCGGTCTCCGAGGGCGTGGCCGACGACCTGGCGCGGACCGCGCGTCTGCCGCGCTCGCGGATTGCGGTGACCTACAACCCGGTGGTGACCGAGGGGCTCGCCGCGGCGGCTCGCGAGCCCGTCGACCACGACTGGCTGCGGCCGGGCGGGCCGCCGGTGGTGCTCGGCGTCGGCAAGCTGAAGCCGCAGAAGCGCTTCGACGTGCTGCTGGAGGCGTTCGCCCGGGCCCGCGCGCGGCGCCCGCTGCGTCTGGTGATCCTCGGCGAGGGACCCCTGCGCCGCTCGCTCGGGCGGCGCGCCGCCGAGCTCGGCGTGGCCGGCGACGTCGCATGGCCGGGGTTCGTCGCGAATCCCTTCGCCTGGATGGCGCGCAGCGGGGTGTTCGCGCTGAGCTCGGCCTGGGAGGGCCTGCCCACCGCGCTGATCGAGGCCCTGGCGTGCGGCTGCCCGGTGGTCGCCACCGACTGTCCCAGCGGGCCCGCGGAGATCCTCGCCCCCGGCGGTCTCGGGTCGCTCGTGCCGGTCGGCGACGCGGTCGCCCTGGCCGGCGCCATCGAAGCCGCCCTGGACGATCCTTCCGATCCCGCGGCGCGCCGCGCGCGCGCGGCCGACTTCGCGGTGGATCGCGTGGCGCCGCGCTACCTCGAAGCGCTGGTGCCCGACGCGACGCGCGACACGAACCCGGCGAGTCGGTCGGCGACCGCGGAGTAGCCGTAGTCCCGAGCCGTCTCGCGTCCCGCGCGGCCGAGGCGCGTGCGCAGCGCCGGGTCGGCGGCGAGGCGCGACAGCGCCTCCAGCCATTCGCGCGCGCTGCCCGCCAGCAGTCCGTTGCGATCCGGCTCGATCAGGTCGGCGTTCATGCCGACGTCGCTGCCGACGGCGGGGACGCCGGCGGCCATGTACTGGAGCAGCTTGTAGGCGCATTTCCCGCGCGACCAGGGCTCGTCGCGGGCCAGCGGCATGATTCCGAGGTCGAAGGCGGCGACGGCGGGTGCCTCGCCCTCCGGCGTCCAGGGAACGTTGCGGACGCGGCAGCCGGGCAGCTCCAGCAGGCCGTTGCTCACGCAGACGACCTCGACCTCGGTGCGGCGCGCGAGCTCGGCGAGGGCGGGTGCGATCTCGCGCACGTAACGGAGATTGGTGGAGCGTCCGACCCATCCCACGCGCAGCGGCGAGGCGAGCGTGCGCGGCGCGTGGAGCGGGACGTCGAGGGGAACCGCCGACGGCACCAACGCCGTCGGAAGGTCCCTGCACTGAGCGGCGAGGAACGAATTGCCGCAGGTGGCGGCGTCGGCGCAGGCGAGTGCGCGGCGGAAGCCGGCCGCGCGGCGCCGCCGTTCCGCGACTCCGCGCAGCCCGCGCCTGCGCCCCCACATGACCGCGTCGTCGAAGTCGTAGATCCGGGTCACGCCGAGCGCGCGCCACCAGCGCGCCTCGCGGGCGGTGGGCCGCGCGCGGTGCACGAGCACGACGTCGCCGGGCGCGAGGGTCGCCGCGAAGCCGCGGCGCGCGGCGCGCCCGCGCGGATAGGCGGTGAGGGTGCAGTCGAGCCCCCGCGCTTCGAGGTGCGGCACCATCTGCACCAGGCGGATGCGCGTCGAGGGCGTGCTCGGCTTCTCGTAGACGAGGTGCAGCGTCATCGCGGGGTGGGAAGCGTAGGCCAGGCGCGGGAGCCGGTGCGCA
>CAZZFT010000054.1:11213-29343 GCA_964653555.1 uncultured Spirochaetales bacterium
GTGGGAAGCGTAGGCCAGGCGCGGGAGCCGGTGCGCAGGCTGCGCCGCCGGTCGGACGTGGATACGCTCCGCCGGGGAAGGGCAGGGGGATGAAGGCCGCGCACGGAGCGTTCCTCGCCGTCGCGTGCGCTCTCGCGCCGCCGATCCTGCTGGCCTTCGGCGCGCCTCCCGGCGCGGCGCTCGTCGGCTGCCCGGTGGTCTGGGGCCTCGGTCGGGCGGCGGGTGCGGGGCGGGCGCTGGCGCTGGTGCTCTCCTGCGCCGTCTCCCTCGCGCTCTACACCGTCCTCCTGCGCGCGACGGGTTGGGACGAGGCGATCTACTACCGGCCGCACGAGCGCTTCGCGACCTGGGGCGCGCGTCTCGGGCACCGCGCCTATCAGCCCGGCGTCCGCGTCGCGCTGCGCGAGCCCTACGGCGATCTCCAGATCCTGACGCCCGAGCCGATCGCCGAGCCGCGCGAGGTGGTCTTCCGCACCGACTCCGAGGGCTTCCGCAACGACGCCGACTACGACGGCGAGCCCTGGATCCTGGTGGGCGATTCGTTCGTCGTCGGCGTGGGCAACAGCCAGGAGGAGATCCTCCAGGCGCGCCTCGCCGCGCGCGGCGTCCGCGCCTACAACCTCGGCCATCCCGGCGGTCCGCTCGACTACGAAGGCTACTGGCGCTCCTTCCGCAGCCGGCACGGTGGGTCGGGGCGGCTGCTGCTCTTCCTCTACGAGGGCAACGACTTCCCCGAGACCGTGGGCGCTCGCGAGCAGCCGGACTGGTGGCAGGCGATCGACCACACGGCGCGCGGCATCGCGGCGCCCTTCACCCGGCTCGCGACCTATCGCGTCACGCGTTCGCTGCTGGCGCGCATCGCCGCAGGGCGCGCGCTGAGCGACGGCCGACAGGTCCGCCTGCTGACCCTGGCCGGCGCGCCGATGGCCTTCCTGGAGCGGGAGGTGGCGCACGCGCGCGCGCCGGAGCTCGAGGACATGGCGCTCACCGACGCGAGCTTCGTCCGGCTGGCGCCGGAGCTGGCGGCGGTGTTCTTCGTCCCGACGAAGTACCGCGTATACCAGCCCTGGGTGGCCCCGGAGGAGACGCTGCCCGACGCGAGCTGGCGTCACCTCGACAGCCTGTGCCGCGAGCAGCGCGTGCCCTGCTTCGATCTCACGCCGGCGCTCGTGGAGCGCTCGCGGGCGCTGCTCCCCTCCGGTCTCCTAACCTGGTGGCGCGACGATACGCACTGGAACGGGGAGGGGATCGACGCGGCGGCCCAGCGGGTGGCCGACGCGATCGCCGCACTCGGTGACCGCTCGTGAAGTGGCGCAAGGCGGTGCGGAACGCGATCTACGCGCCGCCCTTCGTCTCGCGTTGGATCACCCACCGCTTCCACGAGCTCTACTACTACCGGCGCTCGCGGACCTGGCGGAACACGCGCTGGCTGGGGACGGAGGTGCTCAAGTGCCCCCTCGACCTGTGGGTCTACCAGGAGCTGGTCCACGAGATCCGCCCCGACTGGATCGTCGAGACCGGCACCGCCTTCGGCGGGAGCGCTGCCTATCTGGCGTCCCTGTGCGAACTGCTGGGCGCGGGACGGATCCTGACCATCGATCCGGACGTCCGGGAGGGGCGTCCGGCGCACCCGCGCATCCACTATCTGCGCGGCCGCTCGACCGACCCGGAGGTGCTGGAGCAGGTGTCGCGCTCGCTCGACGGGGCGCGCGCGGTGCTGGTGCTGCTCGACTCCGACCATTCCTTCGCCAACGTCCTCGCCGAGCTGCGGGCCTATCACCGTTTCGTCACGCCCGGGAGCTACTGCATCGTCGAGGACGGCAACGTAGGCGGTCACCCGGTCGCGCGGGAGTTTGGCGCGGGGCCGACGGAAGCGGTGCGCGTCTTCCTGGCCGAGAACGACGCCTTCGAGGTCGATCGGGAGCGGGAGAAGTTCTACCTGACCTTCAATCCGGGCGGATATCTCCGCCGCCGGGCCGAGGCAGAGCGCGATGCCGCGCGAGGAGGGGCTTGACTCCGGGCTCGGCACGTCCGATAAACCCATAGCGCCTGGCCGAGGCCGGCAAGGGGGTGCCATGCGACGTGCCAGCGATGCGAGGCGAGACGGACGGACGGCCGATGTGCGCCGCGCGATCCGCAGCGGTCGCGCGTGGGTGGCCGCCTTCGCCGTGCTCCTGGGCCTCGCGGCGGCATCGCCGGTGGCCGCCGACGAATACGACCCGCAGCGCGCCGGTCACCCGGTGCGGATCGTCGCCTATATCCTGCACCCGGTGGGCGTGATGCTGGACGTGCTGATCTTCCGCCCCGCGCACTGGTTCGGGAGCCTGCCGGTCGTCGACGAGTTCTTCGGCCACGAGCTCTACGACGACTGAGCCCCGCCGGGGGAGACCCCGCGGACCTCGAATTTGGTGTGGCAGAGGCGTCGATTCTGGTATGTTTATTGCATGTATGACGCCCCGTGCGGAGCCGCCCCGAGCCGTCGCGCCCTCGCACTGACGCTGCTCGCCCTGACGTGGGCACCCTTCGCGCTCCCGGTCGGCGCCTCCGCCGCCGCCGAGGCCACCTCCCTCGAAGTCGACGGCATGACCTTCGTCGGCAGCCGGGGCGGCGTGCGGGAGCTGGTGCTGCGCTCGCGCACGGCGTTCCTGCGACCCGAGCAGAACCGGGCTGAGCTGAACGACGTGAGCGCCGTCGTCACCGACCAGGACGATGGGCGCAGCTTCTCGATGAACTGCGCGCGCGTCGAGCTCGACATCGAGACCAACGACTTCCTCGCCGAGGGCGCGGTGCGCGGGGAGACCGCGGACGGGCAGCGCTACGCGGCACCCTGGGTGCGCTACGAGCACGACGCGGGGCTGCTGTACACCGACGCGCCGGTGGAGATGACCGACGCGCGCGGGAGCTTCCGCGGCGACGGCTTCCGCTATCACGTGCGCGAACGACGCTTCGAGCTGCTGGGAAACGTCCGGGTGGAGCAGCGACCGTGATCCGCTCCTGGACACCGCTCGGTGTGCTCGGCGCTACCTGCGCCGCCTGCACCGCCGCGTCGGCGGTGGGACCCCAGCTCCCGCCCTTCGGTCTGGGCGCCTTCGACCGCCAGGAGCCGATCTCGATCGCGGCCGACCAGCTCGAGGCCCAGGACCTGGACGGCCGGCGCACCCTGTCGTTCCGCGACCACGTGCAGGTGAGGCAGGGGCCGCTCACGTTGACCGCCCGGTCGCTGAAGGCGGACTACGCCGCCGGCGAGAAGCAGCCCCGCAGCCTCTCCGCGCGCGGCGCGGTGCGGATCCGGGAGGGCACCCGTCGCGCGCTCTGCGACGAGGCCGTCTACGACCGCCGCGGCGAGCGGATCCTCTGCCAGGGCACGCCGGCCGAGCTCTGGGACGGCGACGATCGCCTCACCGGTCGCGAGATCGCCTTCGATCTCCGCGCGCGGAGCGTGCACGTCCAGGGCGGCACGGAGGTGGAGATCCATCGCGAGCCGACCGCGGAGCAGATCGCCGAGTTCGCCGAGTCCGAGGACTCGGCCGCGATCCTGGAACGCCTCCAGGGTCGCGGTCCCGTGACGATCCGCGCGGCCGAGCTGCTCGCGAGCGACCCGGGCGCCGAGCGGCGGATCCTCTTCGAGGGCGACGTCCGCGTGCAGCAGGACGAGCTGGTGCTGCGCGCGGGAGAGCTGGAGGCGGTGTATCCGCCCGAGGCGACGCGACCGGAACGGCTCGTCGCGCGCCGGGACGTGGTCGTCACCGAGGGGCAGCGCGAGGCGCGCTGCGAGCAGGCCGAGTACCGCATCGACCTGCGCCGCGTCTCCTGCGAGGGCGAGGCGGTGCTGCGCGACGGCCAGGACCGCCTGGAGGGAGACCGGATCGCCCTCGACCTGGGCGCGCGCACGGTCGACGCGATCGGCCGGGCCCGACTCACGGTGAATCCCGTGCCGGAAGCCCGCGAATGACCACGCTCCACGGCGTCGATCTGCGCAAGCGCTACGGCGACCGCGACGTCGTCTTCCACGTGGACGTGGCGGTCCAGCCGGCCCAGGTGGTGGGACTGCTGGGCCCCAACGGCGCGGGCAAGACGACCACCTTCAACATGCTGGCGGGCGGGATCCGTCCCACGAACGGCGAGGTGCGGCTCGGCGACCGGGACATCACCGAGCTCCCGATGTACCGGCGCGCGCGCCTGGGCATCACCTATCTGCCCCAGGAGGCGTCGATCTTCCGCAAGCTCTCGGTTGCGGACAACGTGAACGCGATCCTCGAGACCGTGGAGCCCGACCGCCGGAAGCGCCGCGAGCGCCTCCGCGAGCTACTGGCGGAGCTCGGATTGACCGAAAAGGCCGGGAGACGCGGAGACACCCTCTCCGGGGGAGAGCGGCGGCGCGTGGAGATCACCCGCGCGCTGGTGCTCGATCCGAAGTTCATGCTCCTGGACGAGCCCTTCGCGGGGATCGATCCGATCGCCGTCATCGACATCCAGAAGATCATCGAGCAGCTCAAGACGCGGGGGATCGGCGTCATCATCACCGACCACAACGTCCGGGAGACCCTGTCCATCTGCGACCACGCCTACATCATCAAGGACGGGCGCATCATCCGCGAAGGCCCGCCCGCGGAGATCGCCGCGGACCCTCAGGTGAGAGAGATCTACCTGGGGGAGAACTTCCAGCTCTCCTGACGTCAGGCAGCACTCCACCATGGCACTCGAGCTCAAGCAGCAGGTCCGACTCAGTCAGCAGCTGGTGATGACGCCCCAGCTGCAGCAGGCGATCAAGCTGCTCCAGCTCTCCCGGATGGAGCTCGTCGACCTGGTGCAGCAGGAGCTCCAGGAGAACCCGGTCCTGGAGGAGGGACCGGAGGCGGAGGAGGAGCGCAGCGCGGCCGAGACAGAGGCCGAGGGGGCGCCGGAGATCACCGACGCGACCGAGGCGACCGCCGAGCTGCCGGCGGAGGCGACCCTCGACACCGCGTCGGCGACCGAGGCCGAGCCGACCGACGCCGAGAAGATCGCCGACGTCGACTGGCAGGACTACCTCGACGCGAATCCGCACACGGGCATGCGCGAGGCGGTGAGCCCCGACGACCGCCCCTCGATCGACGCGACCTACACGCGCCGGGAGACGCTCTCGGAGCATCTGTTGTGGCAGCTCCAGCTCGCCTCCCTGCCGGTCGAGCAGGAGATCGCCGCTCGTTTCGTGATCGGCAACCTCGACGATCGCGGCTACCTCCAGTCGCCGCTCGAGGAGATCTCGCGCCAGAGCGGGGTGCGCGAGGAGGCGGTGGCCGAGGCGCTGCGCGCGGTGCAGGAGTTCGACCCGAGCGGCGTCGCCGCGCGCGACCTGCGCGAGTGCCTGACGATGCAGGCGCGCGCCCTGGAGATCGACGACCCGCTGGTGCTGCGCATCCTCGACGAGCAGCTCGACGCCCTGATCAAGCGCGACTTCCGCGGCGTCGCCCGGGCGCTCGGAGTCAGCATCGAGGCGGTGGCCATAGCCTCCCACGTGATCGGCCGCCTCGAGCCGCGTCCGGGCCGCGCCTTCGGCGGCGAGGATCCGATCTACATCGTCCCCGACATCTACATCTACCGGATCGGGGAGGACTTCCACGTGGTGCTGAACGACGACGGCCTGCCGCGTCTGCGGATCAACGCGCTGTACCGGGAGGTGCTGGCGAAGGGGAACTCCGCGTCGAAGGACACCAAGGACTACGTCGGCGACAAGGTGCGCTCGGCGATGTGGCTGATCAAGTCGATCCACCAGCGCCAGCGGACCATCTACAAGGTGATGCAGAGCATCATCAAGCATCAGCGCGAGTTCTTCGAGCGCGGCATCAATCACCTGAGACCCTTGAACCTGCGCGACGTCGCCGACGACATCGAGATGCACGAGTCGACGGTGAGTCGCGTCACCACCAACAAGTACGCCCACACGCCCCAGGGCATCTTCGAGCTGAAGTACTTCTTCAACTCCAGCATCAGTCGCGTCCAGGGCGAAGCGATCGCGAGCGAGAGCGTCAAGGAACGGATCCGGCGCCTGATCGTCAACGAAGACCCTCGGCGTCCGCTCTCGGACCAGCGGATCGCCGAGATGCTGCGGGTCGCGAACATCGATATCGCGCGCCGAACCGTCACGAAATACCGCGAATCGATGAACCTGCTCTCATCGACGAAGCGTCGACAGGTCGGCTAGAGTGCCGGCTCCGATGGCAGGGGCTCCCCGATGAAGATCATGGAGATCCTCGTCAAAGACGCCGTGATCCTCGATCTCGGGGTGAGGACGAAGCGCGAGGTGCTCGCCGAGATGGCGGCGAGCCTCGCCAAAGTCGAGCCCCAGATCGAGGCCGATCGGCTTCTCGACGTGTTGATGGAGCGCGAGGCGCTCCAGAGCACCGGTATCGGCGAAGGCGTTGCGATCCCCCACGGGAAGCTCGCGGGACTCGGGCGCCTGGTGGCCACGTTCGCGCGCAGCCGGGAGGGGATCGATTTCGAGTCGATCGATGGCCAGCCCACCCACCACTTCTTCCTGCTGGTGGTTCCCGAGCACTCGGGCGGTCAGTACCTGAAGGCGCTGGCGCGGATCTCGCGCTTCTTCCGGGATCCCGCGTTCCGACAGAGCCTCGCCGAGAGCGAGGCGGTGGAGGACGTCATCCGGGCGATCGAGGAAGAAGACGCCAAGCTCTAGACGTGCGTTTTCACGGCGTGCTGGTCGAGGTGAGCGGCGTGGGGGTGCTGCTGGTCGGTCCGAGTGGGGTCGGGAAGAGCGAGTGCGCCCTCGACCTGGTGGCCCGCGGGCACCGGCTGGTCGCCGACGACGCGGTGGAGCTGGCTCGGGAGGGCGACACGATCGTGGGCACGGCCGCAGAGGCGGTGGGCTCCTGCATCGAGATCCGCGGGCTGGGCATCCTCGACGTCGTCGAGCTGTACGGGGAGGCCGCGTACGCGCCGCGGGCCCCGATCGACCTGGTGTGCCGGCTTGAGCCCGGCCCGGCGGACTTCGACTCCGTCGGACTCGAGCGGGAGCAGGAGGAGCTGCTCGGGGTCCGGGTGCCGCAGGTGGTGCTGCCCTCGCCGCCGGGCGCGCCCCTGGCGACGATCGTGGACGCGGCGGCCCGCGACCTGCTCCGGCGCCGCCAGGGTCCCAGCGCGGCGGCCCGCTTCGACGCCCGGCTCCAGCAGCTGGCGAGGCGACCGTGAGCGGGACGCGCGTCGTGTTCGTGAGCGGGCTCTCCGGCAGCGGCAAGAGCACCGCCATGGCGGCCCTCGAGGACCAGGGCTTCTACTGCGCCGACAACCTGCCGGCACCACTCGTCGAGCAGTTTCTCGATCTTTGCGCCAAGTCCACGCCACCGATCGAGAAGATCGCCCTGGCCCTGGACGCGCGCGAGACCCAGTTCCTGACGGCGATGCCGGCCGTGCTGGAGCGCATCCGCGGCGTGGGCCAGACGGTGGAGCTGCTGTTCCTGGAGGCGGCGGACCACGAGCTGGTGCGCCGCTACCGGGAGACCCGGCGCGTCCACCCGCTGTCGCCCGACGGCTCGGTCGAGCGCGGCATCGCCACCGAGCGGCGGCTGCTGCGCGAGATGGCCACGCTCGCCGACCGGACGATCGACACCACCCAGCTGAACGTGCACCAGCTCAAGGCGGCGGTGGCGGGAGAGATCGCCGGCGAGACGCGCCCGACGGTCGTGAACCTGGTCTCCTTCGGGTTCCGCTACGGAACGCCCGACGCCGTCGAGCTGCTCTTCGACGTCCGCTTCCTGCCCAATCCCTACTTCGAGGACGGCCTGCGCGAGCGCACGGGCCGCGAGCCGGAGGTGTCGCAGTACGTCCTCGAGTCGAATCGCGGCGCCGCCTTCTTCGATCGCCTGCGCGACTGGCTCGGCTTCCTGCTACCCCTCTACGACAGCGAGGGCAAGGCGTACGTGACGATCGGAATCGGCTGCACGGGTGGTCGTCACCGCTCGGTGGCGGTCGCCGAAGCGCTCGGCGCCGTGCTGCGCGAGAAGGGCCGCGAGGTCAACGTCGAACACCGCGACGTGGAGAAGATCACATGAAGGCTGGCGTCGTGATCGTGACCCATTATCGGCTCGGCGAGGAGTTCCTCCAGGCGCTGCGTCTGATCGTCCCCGAGGCACCGGAGTTCCACTCGGTGTCGGTCGAGCCGACCCAGTCGGTCGAGGAGATGCGCAGCCGGATCCAGGACGCGCTCAAGGCCGCGGACGGGGGCCACGGCGTCCTGGTGCTGACCGACATGTTCGGCGGCACCCCCTCGAACATCGCGCTCTCCTTCCTCGACGAGCACCGGGTCGAGGTGGTGACGGGCCTCAACCTGCCGATGCTGATCAAGCTGGCGACGCTGGGCGAGGAGAAGCCCCTCGACGAGCTGGCCGCCTTCATCAAGAGCTACGGGCAGCGGAACATCTCGGTGGCGAGCGAGATCCTGCCGGACGGGGACTCGTGAGCGCTGCCGAGCGCTGCGAACGCGTCTTCACGGTGGGGGCGGAGCTCGGGCTCCACGCGCGTCCCGCCGGGCTGTTCGTGACCCTGGCCAAGCGCTTCGAGGCGACGATCGAGGTGGCGCGCGCCGATCGCGAGCGGGATTGGGTGGACGGACGGAGCATCCTCTCGCTGTTGTCCCTGGCCGCGGGCCACGGCGTCCGGCTGTGCATCCGCGCCGAAGGGATCGATGCGGTCGCCGCGGTGGAGGCGCTCGGCCGGCTGCTGGAGGACCCGAAGGCGAGCCTCGATCCCGCGGCGGGAGGCGGCGCGGCGGTTTGAAACCGCGCGGGGCCTCGCCTAGAGTGCCACCCCTTCCGGCCTCGCCGGGTCGTGCCAACCCCCTCCGGCCCGTCGCCCGATCTGCCGAATCCGCTCCGACCGAGTCCAGGAGGTTCGCATGCCGCGCCAGCTGTTCACGTCCGAGTCGGTTTCGATGGGCCACCCGGACAAGATGTGTGACCAGATCTCCGATGCCGTGCTCGACGCGATGCTCGAGCAGGACCCGGGCTCGCGCGTGGCCTGCGAGACCCTCACCACCACCGGCCTGGTGGTGCTCGCCGGGGAGGTCACCACCCAGGCCGAGGTCGACTTCCCGGCCCTGGTGCGCGACGTGGTGCGCTTCATCGGGTACACGAGCTCCTCGATGGGCTTCGACGCCGACAGCTGCGGCGTGATGGTCGCGCTTGGCCGCCAGTCGCCCGACATCGCTCAGGGAGTCACCGAGGGAGAGGGGCTCCACAAGGAGCAGGGTGCCGGCGACCCGGGGATGATGTTCGGCTACGCCTGCGACGAGACGCCGGAGCTGATGCCGGCGCCGATCCGCCTCGCGCACCGTCTGATCGAGCGCCACCGCCGGCTGTTCGAGACCAACGAGCTGCCCTACCTGCGGCCCGACGCGAAGTCCCAGGTGACCGTCGAGTACGAAGGGGACCGCCCGACCCGGGTCAGCGCGGTAGTGCTCTCCACCCAGCACGCTCCCGACGTCGGCTACGACAAGCTGAAGACCGACGTGATCGAGCAGGTGATCCGCCCGACCCTGCCCGGCGAGTGGATCGACGACAAGACGGTCTTCCACGTGAACCCGACCGGCCGCTTCGTGGTGGGCGGCCCGATGGGAGATGCGGGCCTCACCGGGCGCAAGATCATCGTGGACACCTACGGCGGGATGGGGCGCCACGGCGGCGGTGCCTTCTCCGGCAAGGACCCCTCGAAGGTCGACCGCAGCGCCGCCTACGCCGCGCGCTGGGTGGCGAAGAACCTGGTGAAGGCGGGTCTGGCCAAGCGCGCCGAGGTGCAGCTGGCCTACGCGATCGGCGTCGCCGACCCGGTGTCGATCCGCGTCGACACCTTCGGCACCTCCTCCCTGGACTACGGCCAGCTCGAGCGCCTCGTGCGCGACCACTTCGATCTGCGGCCGCGCGGCATCATCGAGGCGCTGGACCTGCGCCGGCCGATCTACCGGGCCTCGGCCTATCACGGACACTTCGGACGCGAGGACCAGGGCTTCCCCTGGGAGGAGACCTCGCGCGCGGACGACCTGCGCCGGGCCGCGGGCCGCTGAGCCACCTCCCCCCATGCAGGGCACCGGGTGACGGGCGGATCGACCATCTCGACATGGAGGGGGCTCGCCGGCCTCGCCCTGTGTCTGCTCACCGCCAGCGTCGCCTCCGGGGGGGAGGTGCGGGTGCTGCTCCTGGAGAGCGCCGCGCCGGTGGAGGTCGCGGGGGCCCGGATCGCTCCCTCCCGAGGCGGCCTCGTCGTCGACGGCCGCCCGGTCGGGCCCCGATTCGAGATCGCGGGGCCGGGGCCGCACCGGGCGGCGGGGCAGCAGGTGCGGGGCGCGATCGTGGTCGAGCGCGTCCCGTCGGGTCTCCAGGTGATCAACCGCGTTCCGCTCGAGTCCTACGTCGCCGGGACCCTGGCGCGCGAGGTCTACAGCCACTGGGCGCCCGCGGCCCTGCGCGCGCAGGCGGTCGCCACCCGCACCTACGCGCTCTACCGGCAGGCCCAGAGCCAGGGCGGGGCGGGCTACGACCTCGAGGCGGGCACGCGCGCGCAGGTGTACGGAGGCGCGGGCGCCGAGTCCGCCGCCGCGAACGAGGCGGTCGCGGACACCCGGGACGAGGTGCTCACCTGGCGCGGCCAGCCGATCCTGGCCGCGTTCCACTCGGCGTCCGGAGGTCGCACGGCGGCGGCGGAGGAGGTGTGGGGCACGCCCCTGCCGTACCTGCGCAGCCGCGACGTCGCCGGCGAAGAGGGATCTCCGGATACCTACTGGCGCGTGCGGTACACAGGCATCACACTCGGTCGCGCGCTCGCTCCGTTCGGCATCCGGCTCGGGGCCGTGCGGGAGGCCCGTGTGACGGAGCGGACGCCCAGCGGCCGGGCCGCTCGCGTGGTCCTCTCGGGAACGGCGGGCTCGCGAAGCGTCACCGCCCGGGAGCTGCGCTCGATGCTCGGCGAAACCGTCCTCCGCAGCACCTTGTTCGAGATTCGCGGCACGGCCGACGAGCTGGTGTTCGTGGGCTCGGGCTACGGCCACGGCGTGGGGATGAGCCAGTGGGGGGCCCAGGCGATGGCGGAGCGCGGCGCCGACTACCGCGAGATTCTGGCGACTTTCTACCCCGGGACGACGCTCGAGCGCCGCGGGGTGGCGTCGCGCGAACGGAGGTCCCGGTGAACGCGATCACGGTGGGCTTCGTTCCGCTCCAGGCGGCGGCGGAGCCGTCGCCGTTCTCGATGCTGGTCCCGATGGGGCTGATCTTCCTGATCTTCTACTTCCTGCTGATCCGACCGCAGCAGAAGCGGCAGCGCGAGCACGAGGCGATGCTGAAGGCGATCGAGAAGAACGACTCGGTGGTGACGGCCGGTGGGCTCCACGGCAAGGTCGTCGGGGTCACCGACGACGTGCTCACGCTCGAGATCGCGTCCCTGAAGGCCGGCGAGCGGGTGCGCGTGAAGGTGGCGCGCTCGAAGCTCGAGTCGGTGACGAAGGCGAAGGGGGGGGAGGAGTCGTGAGCGGGCTGGGATGGCGCCTCTCCGGCGCGCTGGCGTGCGTCGGCCTGTTTGCGTTCCTGACCATCGCCAACTTCGTGCCGCAGGAGAAGCGGCTCGAGAGCCCGCTGCTGCCCGACGGCGGCCTGCGCCTGGGGCTCGATCTCCAGGGCGGCATCCACTGGGTGCTGGGCGTCGACCTGGAAGCGGCGATCGACCAGGAGCTCGGCTTCATGGCCGAGAACCTGCGCGAGGTGGCGGAGGAGAAGGCCTTCACCGTCTCCGGCACCCGCGTCGAGGACGGCGCCCTGGTGGTGGAGACGGACGGCGGGGCCGATGCGGAGCACGTGGCCTCGTGGGCGAAGGACGCGGGCCTGCGCAGCGTCGGCAGCGATGGCGGCGTGCTGCGCTATGAGCTCACCGCGGCCGCCACGAAGGCGGTCAAGCAGCGCGGCATGGCCCAGGTGCTCGAGGTGCTGCGCCGCCGGATCGCCGATCCGATCCAGGGCATCCCCGACTCGGTGGTCACGGGCCAGGGCGAGGACCGGATCCTGGTGCAGATCCCGGGCGGACAGATCGACCGCACCCGGGCGCGCAAGCTGCTCGAGGTGACGGGGCATCTCGAGTTCAAGATCGTCCGCGACTCGGCCCCCAGCGAGGAGCTGCTGCGGGCCAAGTACCCCGACGGGCTTCCGGCCGGGACCGGCATCGCCACGGAGCGCGACAAGGAGACCGACCGCGTCCTCACCGCCTACCTGCTGCCCGATCAGGCCGACATCACCGGGGAGTACCTGAAGGACGCGCGCGTCGGCTTCGACCGGCAGCAGCGTCCGATCGTCGACTTCCAGTTCAACACCGAGGGCGGGCGCATCTTCAGCAAGCTGACCTCGGAGAACATCGGGGCGCAGCTGGCGATCGTGCTGGACCAGCGCGTCTACAGCGCCCCGAGCATCCGCTCGCGGATCGCGTCGCGCGGGCAGATCGAGGGTCGCTTCACCGCCCAGGAGGCCGCCGACCTGGCGGTGGTGCTGCGCTCGGGCTCGCTGCCGATCCCGGTCCAGATCGAGGAGGAGCGGACCGTCGGGCCGGCCCTGGGCGCCGACTCGATCGCCCGGGGCCTGCGCGCCTCGGCCCTCGGACTGGTGGTGATCCTGGTCTTCGTGGTGGGCTACTACCGGATGTCGGGCGGCTACGCGAGCCTGGCCCTGCTCGCGAACCTGGTGCTGCTGATGGGCGTGATGTCGATGTTCGACGCGACGCTCACGCTGCCGGGCATCGCCGGCATCGTGCTCACCGTGGGCATGGCCGTCGATGCGAACGTGATCATCTTCGAACGCATCCGCGAGGAGCTGCGCGCGGGGAAGTCGCCGCGGGCGGCGATCGCGACGGGCTTCAACAAGGCGTTCTGGACCATCATGGACGCCAACATCACCACGCTGATCACGGCGCTCGTGCTCTTCGAGTACGGCACGGGGCCGATCAAGGGCTTCGCCGTGACGCTCTCGATCGGTGTCGTGACCAGCGTGTTCGCGGCCCTCGTCTTCACTCGCCTCATGTTCGAGGTGTATCCGGGAACCCGATCGGTTCCATCGCTGTCGATCTGACGGAGGGATCGTGATCGAAATCGTCCCGTCCGGGACCCACATCGACTTCATCGGCCACCGGCGCATCGCCTTCGCGATCTCCGGCGTGCTGCTGCTCGCCGGGCTCGCGGCCATCTTCTTCCAGGGCCTGCGCCTGGGCATCGACTTCGCGGGCGGCACCGAGGTGGCGGTGCGCTTCGACGCCGGTACCAAGGTCGACGAGGGCGTGCTCCGCTCGCTCGCCGGCGCCTGCAGCATCCTCGACCCGACCGTGGTCCGCTACGGCGAGACCGACGCCCCGGAGTTCCTGATCCGCTTCAACCGAACCGCCGAGGTGCCTGCCGGGGGAGACGACTGCCCGCTCACCGACGAGCAGCGCGAGAGCCTGGCCGCGGTCGACCAGGCGACGGGCGCCAACTCCGCTTCGTCGAAGACGCCCTCGATCGTGGATCGGCTCACGATGGCGATGCGCAACCAGATCGGGGCGTTGGACATCCTGAGCGTCGAGTACGTCGGGCCGCGTGTCGGCGACGAGCTGCGTCGGGACGGCCTGAGTGCGCTCGGGATCGCGATCGTGCTGATCCTGATCTACATCGCCTTCCGGTTCAGCTCGCGCTTCGCTCCCGGCGCGGTGATCGCGCTGATCCACGACGTCCTGATCACGGCCGGCGTGTTCGCGATCTTCCGGCTCGAGTTCGACCTGAGCGTCCTGGCCGCGTTGCTGGCGATCCTGGGCTACAGCCTCAACGACACGATCATCGTCTACGACCGGATCCGCGAGAACATGAGCCTGCGCACGAAATACGATCTCGAGGACGTGATGAACCGCAGCGTGAACCAGACGCTCTCGCGCACGCTGCTCACCTCGCTCACCACGCTCGCGGCGGTGATCTGCCTGCTGCTGGTGGGCGGCGAGGTGATCTTCCCCTTCGCCCTGGCGATGGCGATCGGAATCGTCGTCGGGACGTATTCCTCGATCTTCATCGCCTCGCCGGCAGTGCTCTACCTCGAGCGCCGCTTCGGCGACGGCGCGGGCTCGGCGGCGACGAAGAAGCGCAGCGCGGCCTAGCGGGCCCCTCGCCCGAAGCCGGGAGCCGTTGCGGTGCCCGGAGGCCGCCGGTTCGACTCCGCTCGGCTTCGCCTCGCTGCGCGCCGGCTTCGCCGGCTCGCGTCAGCCGACCTTGCGCACCCCGCCGGCGCCGCCCTCGGGCGTCGCGGCTGCCGCGGTCGCACCCGACTTCCCGGTCATCTGGATCGCGCCGTTGAGCACCGCACCCTCGACGACGACCAGCTTCGGTGCGCTCACGTCCCCGTCGACGACGCCGGTGGCCTGGATCTCGACCCGCTCGGCTCCGCGCACGTTGCCCGCGACGCGGCCGATCACGATCACCGACTTCGCCGACACCTCGGCCTTCACGCTGCCGTTGGCGCCGACCGTGAGCTGGCTGTTGGGCAGCGAGACCTTCCCCTCCACCTTGCCCTCGATGATGAGGTCCTCCTCGCCGGTGAGGTCGCCGGAGATCGAGATCGACTTGCCGATGTTGGCCATTTTTTCTCCCGTGTTGCGTCCCGCGGCCGGGGCCGAGGACGGCTTCGGATCGGCGCGCCGCCCCGTTTCGGCGCCACCGGAGGTGATCGCCCCGGCGCCGGGGCGGGAGTCACTCGCTTCGCTCTGGGGGTTCGATCCCCCGGGCCGGTCGTCGGTCTCGTCGGACCGCCCCGTCTTGCTCGTTCTGCCCGTCTTGCCAAAGAGGCCCACGGTGTACTCCGATGCTGCCCCACCCCCCGAACGCGCGCAGCTTACCGCAGGGGTGCGACCTGAGCGATGTCGATGTTGCGATTGCGCAGGATCGTGCCCTGTGCGCGATCGAGCGCGGTCACCGACGTGCGGTACGCCTGGAAGGCCTGGATCTCCTCGAGCTCGCGCTCGACCAGGTCCGATTCGCGCTGGAGCACGTCGAAGGGCGTCGACTCGCCGTACTCGAGCCGGATCTGCTCGGCGCGCAGCTGCTCCTCGGCCGCGATCCGGGCGTTCTTGGCGGCGGTGATGCCTTCCTGGGAGGCCAGCAGATTGCGCGCCGCCTGGCGCACCTGGATGATGATCTGCTGTTCGAGGCGGCGCAGGTTGGTGCGCGAGCGCGACAATTCGAGCTCGCTCTTCGAGGCGTTCGCCCGCGCGGTGTTGTTGGGGAAGGGGATGCTCAAGCGCGCGCCCACGCTGTACTGAGGGGCGTCGCTGTAGTCGTCGAAGGTCCGGCCCCAGTCTCCCTGGGAAGGGACCGGGGCACCGAACGTGAAATTGGGATTCGGCTGTCCCGCGAGACCCTGCTCGCCGTAGCGGAAGAGCGCATCTAGCTGGGGCAGCATCTGGTTGCGCGCGAAGCTCTGCTGCACCTCGCCGCGCTGCACGTCGAGGACCGCCCCCGCGTACTCCGGCCGGTGCTCGAAGGCCCGGGTGACCGCGGCCTCGACGTCCACCTCGTAGGGCACGAAGTCGTCGGGGCGGTCGGTGGGGCGGATCTCCAGGGTCGAGGAGGCACGCAGGTTTGGTCCGAGCACGAGGTCGATCAGCACGTCCTGCTGGTTGCGGTAGCGGTTCTCCGCGCGGATCCGGTCCACCTCGCGCTGGGAGACGCCGGCCTCGGCCTCGGTGACCTCCACCTTCGAGACGACTCCGACCTCGTACTGGGTCTTCGTCTGGTCGAGGAGGGCCCTCGCCGTCTCCAGGCTCTTGTTGGCGACGCGCAGTGCCTCCTCGTTGGCGATCAGCGTCCAGTAGGCGTCCTCGATCTGCTGCACCGTGTCCATCACCCCGCGCCGGAACTCCTCCTCGCTCGTGGAGTAGAGCAGGCGCGTGGTCTTTACCTGGGTCCACGGCTGGTTCCAGTACAGGTCCCGCAGGATCGGCTGCGTGACGTCGATCGACCATCCCGAGTTGTACTCGGGAGACAGGGTCTGGAATGCGGCGTTCGTATCCTGGTCCGATCCCTCGAACTGCCCTTTGATCTCGGTGCTGGTGTACGGGAGCAGGCCCTGAAGGCCGGCGAAGCCCTCGTCCGTCTCGTTCCGCAACAGCGGGACGCCGGCGATCGCGGAGCTGTTCGGGGTCTTCACATTGCTGTGGTGGAACTCTGCGAAGAGCTCCGGATCGTACGCGCCCCAGGCTGCCGTCGTGTCGAGGTCCGCCAGCATCGGCGAATAGCGCTCGACCTGGACGTCGAGGTTGTTCTCGAGGCCCATCCGGATGGCGTCGGTCAGGCTCAGCTCGAGCATGCCGTGGAGCAGCGGCGGCTGTGCGGGCGGCTGCGCCTGCTCGCCGGGATCGGGGGCGGACGCCTCGGGCTCTTCGCCGAGGGCGATCCCGGGAGCGACCGCGACGATCGCCGCGAGCACGAGCGACAGCGGACGTAGGGGCATCCAGATCACCTCCCAGGGGGCGGGCAGCGGGCCCGACTCTACCAACGATTCCGCCAGGGTGAACGGCCTGGGAGGCCAGCGGCTATCTTCGCGCGGATGCGGGTGGCGGCGATCGTGGTGGCGGCGGGTCGCGGCGAGCGGCTCGGGCACGCGCGGCCGAAGGCCTTCGTCCCGCTGTGCGGCCGGTCGCTGCTGGGGCACGCGGTGGCGGCGCTGGCGGCCTGCGAGCGCGTGGACGCGGTGGTTCCCGTGCTCCCGCCGGGCTACGAGCTCCCGGCCGACGCCCGCGGCGCCAAGACGCGGCCCGCGGTGGCGGGCGGAGCGCGGCGCCAGGACTCGGTGGCCGCGGGCCTCGCCGCGCTGCCCGGCGAGTTCGATGCCGTCGCGGTGCACGACGCCGCGCGCGCGCTGATCCGCCCCTCCGCGGTAACACGCGTGATCGAGGCCGCCGAGCGCACCGGGGCGGCGTTGCTCGCGGTGCCGCTGCGCGACACGCTCAAGCGCGTGCGCGACGGCGTGGTCGTGGAGACACCGCCGCGGGAGGAGTGCTGGTCGGCCCAGACGCCTCAGGTGTTCCGGCGCGAGCTCTTGTGGGAGGCGTTGGAGAAGGCGCGGGCCGAGGGGCGCACGGGCACCGACTGCGCCCAGCTGGTCGAGGAGCTGGGCGTGCGCGTGCACGTCGTGGCCGGGGACGCGGACAACTGGAAGATCACCCACCCGGAGGACCTGGAAGCCGCCGCGCGGATCCTGGAGGGCCGGCGGTGAGCGGCGGCCGAATCGGCCACGGCTTCGACACCCACGCGCTGGTCGCCGGACGACGCCTGCTCCTGGGCGGCGTGGAGATCCCCCACGAGCGCGGTCTGGCGGGCCACTCCGACGGCGACGTGCTGCTGCACGCGGTGACGAGTGCGCTGCTCGGCGCGCTGGGGGAGGGCGATCTCGGCAGCCACTTCCCGTCCTCGGACCCCTCGCTCGAAGGGATCGCCAGCGGCGTCCTGCTCTCACGGGTGGTGGCGATGCTCGCCGGGCGTGGCCTGGCGCTGGGCAACCTGGATGCGACGGTGGTGGCCCAGGAGCCGCGCCTGGCCCCCCACCTGGCGAAGATGCGCGCGGCGCTCGCCGACCTGCTGGGCGCCCCGCTCGACCGGGTCAACGTCAAGGCGACCAGCACCGACCGGCTGGGCAGCGTCGGCCGGGGCGAGGGTATCGCCGCCTTCGCCGTGGTGCTGCTGGAGCCGGCGCCGTGAGCGACGCCTTCCGCCTGGTCTCCGAGTTCACGCCCACGGGCGACCAGCCCCGGGCGGTCGAGGAGCTCGTGGCGGGCGTGAACCGCGGCGATCCCCACCAGACGCTGCTCGGCGTCACGGGCAGCGGCAAGTCCTTCACGATCGCCTGCGTGGTGGAGCAGGTGAACCGGCCCACCCTGATGATGGCGCCGAACAAGACGCTCGCCGCCCAGCTGTACGCCGAGTTCAAAGGGCTCTTCCCCGAGAACGCCGTCGAGTACTTCGTCTCCTACTACGACTACTACCAGCCCGAGGCCTACGTCCCGCAGGCCGATCTCTACATCGAGAAGGACTCCTCCCAGAACGACGACATCGCGCGGCTCCGGCTCGGTGCGACGAGCTCGCTGCTCACCCGCC
>CAZZFT010000055.1:0-29160 GCA_964653555.1 uncultured Spirochaetales bacterium
TGGGAGAGTAGCGCGACGGTGGGACCCCTTGAGCGGCGCCGGTCTTCGGACCGGCGCCGCTTCGTCTTTCGAACTGGGCTCTGGCCGCGCAAGGCTCGTCCGCGAGGCCTGAGTCGGGATCCAGGGGGCTTCTCGCCCCGGTTTTCTCGGGCGACTCGAATCGGACTCAAGGCTCCGGGCCCTCCCTCCGATGCAAGGGGAGGGGGGAAGCCTTGGAATGATCAAACGAATCGTCCCCATCCTTCTGGCATTCGTCGCCGTCCTGACCGGCTGCGTTGGCGCCGCTTGGCGAAACGCTCGCAGCGAGGACACGATCTCCGCCTACCATCAGTTCCTCAAGGAGCACCCCGACAGTTCCTTCAGCGAAGAGGCGCGAGCCCGCCTCGAACTGTCGCGCTTGCGGCTTCGTCCGACGCGAGCGGGATTCGATGAGTTCCGCAAGAAATACGGTTCGCCGGAGCTCGTCTCCGAGCTGCGCCCGTACGTCGAAAATGCCTACTTCGACTACGCCCGTTCGATCGGTACCGCTGAGGCCTACCGCAAGTTCCTCGAGGAGTTCCCGGCAGGCGCCAATGCAAAGCGCGCCCTCGGGAATGCCGAATACCTCGAGGCGCAAGGCTTTCAGGGCGACCTCGCCGCGTTGTCCCGCTTCGCCTCTACCTACCCCGAGAGCGACTACGCGGCGGAAGCGAAGCGAAGCGTGGCGGCGGTCCGTCTGAAGGGTCAGGACAGCTTCGGGCGCGTTGCTCTACTGATCCGTGTCGCTTCCTCGACACCGGGTGCAGATCGCGTCGCGCGGGTATTTCGGGATCGTGCGGCTGCTGCCTACTCGGCTGCAAATCTTCGCATCGTGCCCGTGGCGAGTCAGGAGGACGCCAGCCGGCTCGGACTTCCCGCCATTCTCGTCATAACACATGAGGAACGCGAGATGTCCACCCAGCTCGAGGCGGGCCAGTTCACGGAGCCGGGTGTCCTCGCGCGGACCGAGGTGGACCTGCGCCGAATCGGAGAGAAGGACCCGATCTGGTCCGACGTCTTCGAGTACCGGGTCCCGCTCTCGGTGCGGCGTGACGATGTCTCGATCCTTTTCGGGCCGGGTTCCCAGTCGGGCTACTGGGCGGAGCTGGACGGCGCGTTCTTCATTCCCGTCGCGCGTTGGGGCAACCAGGCCGCGGCGCGGCCTCCGCAGCAGTTCGACAAACCGGTCGTTGCGGTGAAGGTGGTCGGTGACCGCGCGGTCGTTCTCTTTGGTGACGGCGACTTCGAGGTGCTGGAGCTGAGCGATCCGGAGGCGCCGGTTCGCCTGGGCGAGTATCGGCGCAAGCGCGACCTGGCCAAGTTCTCCGGCGTGAATGTGGACGGCTCGCAGGTGGCGCTGTTCGGTCCGGACGGGATCGAGATCGTTCAGCTCGACGGCGATGAGACCCGTCGCGAGGTTTCCTTTGGCCGCGAGGTCGTCGGTTCGGTTCGCGACGCGGAAGCACTCGGTGGCTCCTGGCTGGCGGCTACGAACCGGGGTCTTCTGCTTCTGGGGAGCGCGCCATCCCAGGTGCAGACTCTGGTCCCGCGCGAAGTCTTCGGAATGGCGCGTTATGGCGAGCGAGTCCTGTTCACCGACGGTGTCGCTCTCTACGCGGCTACGCTCGCCCAGCTGAGGAACGGTCGGGTCGAGTCGGAGCTTCGACTCGGTCGTGGCTTCGCTCCGCAGCGGGTTCGCGCCCAAGGAGGGACCGCGGTGGTCCTCGGAGCGAGGGATGCGGTGTGGGTGGACCTCCGTTCCGGACAGCCGAGGCTGCGATCACGCATCGGTGGAACCGAGTCCGGCCGGGTTCGCGACGCTGCGGTGGTCGGAGAGCGGCTATTCTTGCTCGGACCGCGCGGTCTTCAGGTGACCGACCCCAATGGTGAACGTATCGTGGACTCCGTCGACGTTATTCCTCGCGAGCGCATCGACGTCGAGGGGCGCCATCTGGTCATGATCGGAGAGCGGTCATTGCAGGTGGTGGACGCGAGCCCGTTCATCTTCGCCGCGGGTGCCGCCGACCTGCCCTGAGCCAGGCGGCCTTCCGGCGGCGCCACGGCACTCAGCGCGTGGCTCGGACCCAGTACACGGCGCCGGCATAGTCGTCGGAGACGTAAAGGGTTCCGTCGACTGCCTCGGCGACGTCGACGGGTCTCCCGATCACCTCCTCGTCTTTTTCGAAGCCGACGATGAAATCCCGCTCTTCGATCGCTCCGGTCTCAGTCCAGTGCAGTGAGACGACCTTGTAGCCGTCCTTCGACGTCCGATTCCACGAGCCGTGCAGGGCGACCAGCGCGGCTCCTCGGTATTCGGGGGGCAGCGATGGATTGCGCAGGAACACCATGCCGAGCGGCGCGTTGTGCGCCCGGAAGGAGTGCGCGGGAGGAATCGATTCCTCGGCCTGCTGCTCGTGGCCGGGACCCAGGTCGGGATCCGGGACCCGATCTCCGTTCGCGAACGGCCAGCCGTAGAACCCTCCTTCGACGATGCGGTTGAGCTCACAGGGGGGGAAGTCGTCGCCGAGCAGATCCCGTCCATTGTCGGTGGCGTAGAGCTCGCCGGTTCCGGGTTGCCAGTCGAAGCCCACGCTGTTGCGCAGCCCAGTCGCGTAGATCTGTCCCTCGCCGCCGTCGGGACGGAAACGCAGGATGGCGGCCCGCCGCTCGTCCTCCTCGAGGCACACGTTGCAGCTCGATCCGACGGACACGTACATCCAACCGTCTGGCCCGATCCGCACCGTTCGCGTCCAGTGGTTCCCTCCGGACGGGAGATCGGAGACGACGCGCTCGTACTCACCGAGGAGCTCCCCGTTCTCGTCGATCGCGACCCGTCCGACGCCGTCTCCCTCGGCGACGTAAAGCCAGCCTTCGTGCACCTCCAGACCGTGGGGACGGTTCAGGTACTCGAGCAGCGGTCGTCGGGAATCCGAGCGGCCATCGCCGTCCGCGTCCCCGGCGAGGAGCCAGACGGTCCCGCTGCGCGGGGTGCTCGCGAGAATCGCCCCGTTCGGCAGGGGTCGCAGGAACCGGACGCCCGGCAGGTCCTCGGCGAACAGCCCGATCGCGAAGCCGTCGGTCGCGCGAATGCGCGTCCCGAATGCCTCCGCTGACGGGGTGCTGGCCCCGAACCATCCGTACATCTGGTGCAGCATCGGAGCGTTGACCGCGTAACGCTCCGGCCAGAGCGAGCAGGCAGCCAGGCCGGCCAGGAGTGCGGCGCAGAGGAGGAGGAGCCGGCGAGCCACGGACCGAATATCCGTCCTTTGGCCCGCCGCGGCCAGGATCGCGACTCGCTTTTCCCGCGGGGGGGCTTGACGGGCCAGCCGGGCTGGCGCACTCCTATGCGCCTCTCGGAGGCAGCACAAGTACGATGAGTCGAACTCTACACGTCGGGGACACCGTCCAGGTGATCTCGGGCAAGTACCGGGGCAAGCAGGGAAGGGTGATGTCGGTCGATGCCGACCGCGTTCGCGTGGAGAAGGTCCACATGCAGAAGCTGCATCTGAAGCCGGGACGCAAGGCCGCGCGCGGCGGTGGGATCCTCGAACGCGAGGGCTACATCCACGCGTCGAACGTGATGCTCGTCGATTCGGAGAGCGGGAAGCCGAGCCGAGTGCGCATTCAGCGGAACGAGGACGGGGGAAGGGTCCGGGTCTTCGCCAAGAGCGGTGCCCGGGTGCCCGATCCTTCGCGGAAGTAGGGATACCCATGGCGAAGAAGGGCAAGCGCGAGAAGATCAAGCTCGAGTCGTCCGCAGGCACGGGCCACTTCTACACCACAGCCAAGAACAAGCAGAACACGCCCGGCAAGATCGAGCTGAAGAAGTACGATCCGGTCGTCCGCAAGCACGTCGTGTACAAAGAGACGAAGCTCAAGTAGCGACCTGCGCGAGCCTGCGGCTATCCTCGCCCTCCCATTGCGGGGCTCTCGAGCACGTCTCTTACGGCAGCTCGAGGGTGTGACCGACGTTCAACACCGCATTCACCACATTCACCACATTCGGAAGGGATCGAATGGCCTGGGTGATCACGAGACTGTGCCGGGACTGCGTGGATCAGGCTTGCGTCGAGGTCTGTCCGGTCGACTGCATCTACGGCTACGACGGGAGCGACGCCCAGACGTTTCCCAACCAGCTCTACATCGACCCCGAAGAGTGCATCAACTGCGGTGTCTGTGAGCCCGAGTGCCCTTGGGAGGCGATTTTCGAGGACGAGCAGGTGCCCGACGTGTTCCAGGAGGACATCGCCCTCAACGCCAAGTGCGTGGACGCCAAGGACGACTTCTCGGTGCCTGAGGTCGAGGAGAAGGAGAAGCCCTCTCCCGAGCAGATCGAGGCGAACAAGCAGAAGTGGGGCTACGCCGGCTGAGGCCCGAAGGCGTCTCCCATCACGCGTTCTGCGACCTTGCGGTCGATGTTTCCGGCCCAGGCCTCCAGCTGCGCGACCGCCTGATGGACCAGCAACCAGCGGCCGGAGACCGTGCGAGCCCCGCGCGCGCGAGCGTCCCGAAGCAGCCGCGTCCACTCGGGTGCGTAGACGGCATCCAGGACCACCGCCTCGGCGTCGATGGCTCGGGCCGGCACGGGCGAGACGTCCTCCTCCATGCCCACGGACGTGGTGTTCACCAGGACGTCGTGGGGCAGGTCGGCGAGCGCCTCCAGGGGCCCCGCCCGCTCGGCGCCGAGCTCGGAGGCGAGGAGCTCGGCCCGGGGCACGCTCCGATTCAGCACCGAGACGCGCGCGCCCCGGGACAGTAGACCCCAGACGACCGCGCGGGCCGTTCCTCCCGCGCCCAGCACGACGGACCGCGCTCCCTTCAGCGGGCGTACCGCCTCCAGGGCGCGTACGGCTCCCAACCAGTCCGTGTTGGAGGCGCACAGGCGATCGCCATCGCGGACGATCGTGTTGGCTGCTCCGATTCGCGCCGCGGTCTCATCGACGGCATCGACCAGATCGAGGATGCGCACCTTGTGCGGAATCGAGACCGATAGCTGGCGGAGCCCCAGGGCCCGGACGCCGCGTATCGCGTCGTCGAGGCGGGACTCGGGCACGTCGAAGGTGGCATAGTAGGCGTCGATCCCGAGTGCAGCGTAGGCGGCATTGTGCATAGCCGGTGAGCGCGTGTGGCCTGCCGGATGGAGGATGATTCCACAGAGTGCGCTGAGAGCGGACACGAGCGAACCTCCCGAGGCGGCCATAGGCTATCCGATCGCGTTCGGGCCACCTACACTGACGGTTCGACACGTCCGACGAGGAGATCCGGGTGAGCGAGACGCGTGCACGAGTGGCCATTCTCATGGGAAGCCCCAACGACTGGGGCGTGATGCAGGCTGCGGAGAAGATGCTCGAGGAGCTCGGCATCGCCAGCGATGCGCGCGTGATCTCCGCCCACCGAACTCCGCAGCGGCTCACGCAGTACCTGGCGACGGCCGAGCAGAACGGGATCGAGGTGGTGATCGCGGGAGCGGGAATGGCCGCGCACCTCGCCGGTGTCGCGGCTGCCCACACCATGCTTCCCGTGCTGGGGGTTCCCCTCCCGGGCTCCGACCTGGGCGGCCTCGACGCCCTGCTGGCGACCGTTCAGATGCCCGGTGGGATTCCGGTCGCCACCTTCGCCATCGGCAAGTCGGGCGCCAAGAACGCGGCTCTCTTCGCCGCGGCGATCCTCGCGCGGAGCGACGACGCGGTTCGCGAGCGGCTCGCCAAGTTCCGGGAGGCGCAATCGGCCGGCGTCCCCGAGCGACCTCCCCGCAGCTAGCAGTCCGACTCGCGAGTCGGCCGAGGCGCAGCGAGGCGAAGGCTCGCGAAGGCGGGCTCCCCGCCCGGGCAAGGGGCGCGTTCTAGGCGGTCGTCTCTCTCGCTCGCGCCAGTGCCGCCTTCAGGTCCTCCCACACGGCGCGGCGATTCTCCGCCGTGTACTGTCGCAGCACGAAGGCCGGGTGCAGCGTGGGCATGACTGGGATGCCCCGGTAGGACTGCCAGGTGCCGCGGATCCTCGTGATCGCAACCTCGCGTCCCAGGAGCAGGCTCGTGGCCGGCTTGCCCAGGGCGACGATCACGCGAGGGCGCACCGCCGCGATCTGGCCGTCCAGGAAGACGCCGCAGGTCGCGGCTTCGTCGGCGAGCGGAGTCCGATTGCCGGGCGGCCGACACTTGACGATGTTGCAGATGTAGACGTCGCGGCGCGGTATCCCGAGCCCCTTCTCGATCATGGCAGTGAGCAGTTCACCGGCGCGACCGACGAAGGGCAGGCCCCGGCGGTCCTCCTCGGCGCCGGGACCCTCGCCGACGAACATGAGCTCGGCTCGGGGGTTGCCGTCGCCGAACACGATCTGGGTTCGGCCCTCGCTGAGCCGGCAGCGATGGCAGTCGCCGATCGCCGCCCGCACCTCCTCGAGCGTCGTGTCGGATCCCCAGCGCGGCGGCGCGTCGAACAGGGCGAGCGCTTCGGCGGGGCGGGACTCGGCGGCGGCGGGTGTCTCGGGCTGGGACGCCTCGGTCTTGGCCGGCGACGGAGCCGCGACGCGATCGGGAATCCGTTCCACGCCCTCTTCGGCGAACTCGATCAGCCAGTTGCGCGCCGACGCCAGCCAGGCGCGCAGATCCCCGCTCAGCGCCCGCTCCACGCGTCCGCCGAGCTTCGAGCGGCCTCGAAGGCCCGGGCGATCAGGACGCTCTCGCTGGGAATCGCGCGGGAGGTCGCGGCGGGCTTGGCGGGCAGGGGCTTGCCGGTTCCCGCCTCGATCGTGCCGTGCCGGATGCGGTCGATCTTCTGCTTCACCTCGAACTCGAAGCCAGGGTCGTTCGCGTCGTCGTGGCAGGTGCCGCAGATCTGGAGGATCACGCACGAGTCGCACTTGTCGCCCAGGGAGACGATCGAGCCCAGCTTCCGCGACGATTCGGCGACGTGATCGCCGCCCGGGCCGTGGCACGACTCGCAGCCCACCCGGGCGAGGTCGGGGTGGTCCGCGACGTCGCCGCCGGGCGGGAAGCCGCCGACGCGACCGAGTCCCGTCGTATGACACTGGAGACACTCGGCGTCCCCGGCCTTGCCCTTCGCCTGGAGGGTGGCGACCGCTTGCGCGTGGGGTCCCGAGGACCAGGTCTCGAACTCCTTGGCATGGCAGCTCCGACAGGCATCGGAGCCCACGTACTTCGCGCGTGTCGGAAGCAGGTCGGACCGGATCTCTCCTCTCGCCTCGACGATCTTCCGCCGCTCCGCCGCCGGGAGCGCAAGGATGTGCGCGTTCGCCGCGTGAGACACGCGCGGGAGGAAGGTCGCGTACTCGAATCCGAGCGAGTGCTTCGTGTCGTGGCAGCCGACGCAGATCGACTGGTAATCGCCGCCCTTGTGGAAGTCCGGCGAAAGGTGCGGGCCTCCGCGGCCGTGGCAGGATTCGCAGCCGACGTTCTCCAGGTCGGGCTGTCTCGAGGCGATCGAGTAGCCGCCATCCTTACCGAAGCCGACCACGTGGCAGCTCACGCACTCCGGATCCGAATCCGAGCCGTGGGTCACGAGGGTGGCAAAGGCCCGGGAGTGGTTCGTCAGCTCCCAGGTCTCGTGCTGGGACTCGTGGCAGACGCCGCACACCTCGTTTCCCGAGTAGCCGGACGCGCGCAGGAGCATCGGTACCGGAGCTCCACCCAGCTTCGCCAGGCGCATTCGCATCAAGGATCCGTCCGTCTCGCCCCGCCAGCCCTTCATCCGATTCGTGATGCGGCCCTCGCGGTCGATCAGGATGATGTCGGGAACTCCGGAGAAGACGCCGTATTCGTTCGCGACGTTTCCGGTGCGGTCGAAGAGCACGGGGAAGAAGTCGAGGTGCTGTTGGCGGAGCGCATCGCGAACGGCCGCGGTTCGGCCCGTGATCTCCAGGCCGTAGAGCTTCGGGCGCTGATCTTCGGGAAGCTCGGCGAGCGCTTCCTTGAGGAAGGTGAGCGCGTCATGACAATGCGGACAGGTGTGCAGGAAGAAGATCAGCACCACCGGCTGGCCGCGCGTGGAGCGAAGCTCGAAGGGCTTGTCGGAGTCGAGGACCTCGGCGGTGAAGTTCGGAGCGAGGGGCCGGTCGAGCGGATCGGAAGCGCTCTCTTCCGGTATCCGCAGGGCGGTCCGGATCTGGGACTCGACGGCCTCCACGGCCTTCGGGGCCTGGGTGGGGAAGCTCAGGAATCCCCAAACCAGGTAGCCCTCGGCATCGACCCCGAGCATGGCCGTCGGCGTGCTCAGCCCGAAACGCTGCGCGATCCGTCGAGACGAGTCGTCGATGACGGGAAAGTCGATTCCCTGCTCCTTCGCGAAGGCCCTCGCCTTCGGGCGGCTCGACCCGATCGCCACGCCCACGACCTGGAAGTTGTACTGGTCCGAGAGCTTCGCGACCCGGGCGGTCGCCTCGGCGACCACGGCGGCTTCGCGTGAGGAGGGATCGAAGAAGAGGACGACGAGTCGCTTCCCGATCAGGCTGGAGATGTCGAGCCGCTGGTCGTCGAGCGTCCAGCCGGAGAAGGCGGGCAGGGGGCGCTCGGTGCGAGCGGGCTTCTCCTCGCCTCCGCTCTTCGCCGGTTCGCTGCTTGCCAGCTGGGTCTGCTCCGCCGAGGCGTCCTTCGACGTGCCCGTCGGATCCTGACTGCCGCACGCCATCAGTCCGCTGACCGCGCTGACCGCGGTGACGAGCAACGCGGAAGCGAGGAATCTCACCGGCAGCGGCACGCAGCGCAGCATAGCGCACCCCTTCGGACGGACGGCGCTCGAAGGGGACGCTCCTCGCGAAGACATGGCGATCGTCGATCCGGATCTCTCTCGGGATGGCGCGAGCTACGCCGTCTTCTCGAGGATGTGGACGCCGCACGCGCTGCCGAGGCCGATCACGTGGGTGAGGCCCACCTTCGCCCCCGCGACCTGCCGGTCACCGGCTTCTCCGCGCAGATGTGTGGCGACCTCGTAGACGTTCGCGACACCGGTCGCGCCAAGCGGATGGCCCTTCGAGAGCAGTCCCCCGGAGACGTTCACCGGGATCCGTCCACCGTGAGCGGTCTGGCCCTCGTCGATCAGCTTGCCCGCCTCGCCGTCGGCGCACAGACCGAGATTCTCGTAGTGGAGGATCTCCGCCGTGGCGAAGCAATCGTGGAGCTCGACCAGGTCGAGGTCGTCGGGGCCGATTCCGGCCATCTCGTACGCCTTCGCCGCGGCCTGTCTCGTGCAGGTATTGACGTCGGGCATCACGAGATCGCGTTCGGTGTAGGGGTCGCTGGTGAGGATCGAGGCCGAGATCTTGACGGCTCGTTTCATCCCGAGCTGGCGCGCCTTCTTCTCCGAGGCGAGGACCGCCGCGGCCGCGCCGTCCACGTTCACGGAGCACATCAGCTTCGTGTTCGGGTACGCGATCATCTCGGCGCCCATTACCATGTCGAGGGGTGTCTCCTTGCGGTACATCGACTTCGGGTTCTTCGTCGAGTGCTGGTGATTCTTCACCGACACCTTGGCGAATTGTTCGAAGGTCGTGCCGTACTTGCGCGAGTGCTCCATCCCAGCCTCGGCGAACACCGCCGGCATCAGTCCCGAGCCGAGCAGCCCTTCCTTCGGAATCCCGCCGCCGCCGCCCCCCCCGCCGAGCAGCCCCGCCTTGCCGAGCTGCTCGACGCCGACCACGAGAACCAGGTCGTACACGCCGGCCTTGATCGACATCCAGGCGCCGCGCAGGGCGGTCGCCCCGGTCGCGCAGGCATTCGCGCTGTTGGTGACCGGGATCCCGGTCTGGCCGATCTCGTGGAGGATGCGCTGGCCGACCATCGCCGACGCCTGCATCAGGTTCCCGCAGTAGAGAGCCTCGACGTCCTGGATCGAGACGCCGGCGTCCTTCAGGGCGAGGAGCGCGGCCTCGGCGCCCAGCTTCGGGACCGTCTTCTCGGGGAAGCGCCCGAAACGGATCATGTCGATACCGACGACGTATACGTTCTCGCCCATCTCTCGCTCCTTCCCCGCCACCGCTGCTCAGCCGCGCGGCTTGAAGTAGTAGGTGAGGTACTCGTTGCCTTCCTGGTCTTTGCGCGGTGCGATCTCGTACACCACCTGGACGGGCATCCCCATCCGGATCTTGGCGGGATCGGGATCGATGCCGATCAGGTTGCCCTTCACGGTCCCGCCCCCTTCGAGATCGACGATCGCCGACACGTAGGGCACGTCGATGCCCGGGAACGAGCGGTAGACGATCGAGTACACGTAGAGCTCGCCGCGGTCGGCCAGGTGGATCGCTTCGAAGGAGCCACTCTTGCCACAGCTGGAGCAGGTGGGGCGTTCGCCGAGGAAGATCGCTCCGCAGGCGGTGCACTTCTGGCCCTCGAGATAAGGGTCGGCGCCTTCGGGGATCTTCAGATACGAGACGATCGGGCGCGGGCCGCTCGGGGCCGCGGCTTCGGCAGCCATGGGGGTCCTCCGGGATCCGACGCCACCCGCCGGCGACGTCCGCCGAGGACGTTCGCACCGATGGACTCCCGGATCAATCGCCCGCAGGATGCCAGCGCGCCCCGCCGGGTGTCAAACGGATCGGTGCGCGTTCCGGGCTTCGGCGAGGCGCTGCTTGAAGACTTCGTTGTCGGGCTCGAAGGTGAGCGCCGTCTGGAGGTTGCGCGCTGCCGCGGCCCAGTTGCTCCGGGCGATGTCGGCCTCGGCGAGCTTGTAGAACTGGCGTCCCTGGGCGGTGCGGCCGACGCGCTCTTCGGTGGACCGCCGTCCGGCCTCGGCCTCGGCCTCCGCGAGCTGGATGCGTACCGGATCCCCGGCGTGGAGGTGCCGGTCGTAGGCCTGGCGCCTGCGCGGATCGCGAAGCACGGCGTAGGCCTCGGTGATCCGCTTGGCGACCACTCGCGATGCCTCCCGGACCTCTCCCTGGAGGTGGCGGTTCGCATCCGGATGGAAGCTCCGCGAGCTGGCGTGGAAGGCTCTCTTCACGTCGCCAGAGCCGGCGTCACGGCGCAGGTGGAGGAGCTGGTAGTAGTCCAGCTCGTCGATGATGCGCGCGAGCGCCACGATCTCGGTGGGCTCCATCCTCATCGGAGCGAGCTCAGGCACCCGTTCCGGGTTCTTCGTCCGAGAGGTCCGTTCCGGGCGAGTCGAAGAGGGAATCGCCTTCGGCGAGCGGCTCCACTGCGTCGAGGTCGCTCGTGTCGAGATCGGCGGTCAGCTCGATGATGTCCGCCTCGTCCAGCTCGATGTCGGGCTCCGCCTCGCCGCTGAGGACGACGTCGGGCGCCGTCTCCAGCAGGTCGTCGGTCTGCAGCAGATCGTCGGGCTGGGTGATCGCCCCGGGATCTCCGCCGAGCTCCTCGGGTGTCAGGACCCGCCCCGGCTCGGGCATGGCGGCCGGCTCCTGGACGGTCGGCCCGGGCGCACTCCCGAGCGCGGGAGTCGCCTCCACAGCGAGCGGCTCGTCCTCCTCCAGCGGGATCAGCGAGTCGCCGTCCTCCTCGAGCAGGGCCTCGTCGTCGGTCTCGAGCTCGGGGAGGTCGTCCTCGAGGGCCGGCACCGAGGACGCCATGCCCTCCGATGTGAACTGGGTCTGCACCCGGGTCGCGACGCCGCGACGGATGATGTCCTGGATCTCGCCCTCCGAGAGGCCGGAGGAGAGGGAGATGCGCGTCGACGCCTGCTGGCCGGTCGACTTGTCGCTCGCCGTCACGTTCACGATCCCGTCGGTGTTGATCTCGAAGGTGACGTCGATCTCGACCTCCCCGCGGCGACCGCGCTGGAAGCCGCTGAACTCGAATTGTCCGAGGAGCTCGTTCTCGCTCGCCTCGCGCGACTCGCCCTGGAAGACGCGAATCGTGACCGACTCCTGGCCGTCGCGCGCCGTGGTGAAGCTGCGCGTCTGCTCGATCGGCACGGGCGTGTTCCGGCTGATCACGGGCTCCGCGAGCCCGCCCGCAACGCCCACCTGGAGGGAGAGCGGGGTCACGTCCAGCAGGTACGCGTCTTCGGTGACCTGGTCGACGAGCGAGGCGGCGTGGATCGCCGCGCCCATCGCGACCACCTCGTCGGGGTCGACGTCGTGCTTCGGCTCCTGCTGGAAGTACTCGGCGACCGCGTTGCGGATCGCCGGCAGCCGGGTCGGGCCGCCGACCAGGATCACGCCGTCGAGATCGCGGGCGACCACCCCGGCCTCCTGGAGCGCCTCGTCGCACACCTTGAAGGTGCGCATCACGAGGTCGGAGGTCAGCGTCCAGAACTCCTGGGTGGTGAGCGTACGCTCGATCGAGCGCGACGTGCCGTCCGGCGCGGTGATGATGTCGGGGATGCGGATCTCGATCTGGTCGTCGATGGACAGCCCCTTCTTGGCGTCTTCCGCGGCGACCTTCAATTTCTCCAGTGCAAAGGGGTCGTTCCGCAGGTTGATGCCTTCGCGGCCCAGGAACTCGTCGGCCAGGAGGTCGATCACCCGGTCGTCGAAGTCGTCGCCGCCGAGGAAGGTGTCGCCGCTGGTCGACAGCACCTCGAACACGTCCTGGCCGATCTCCAGCACGGAGATATCGAACGTGCCTCCGCCCAGGTCGTAGACGGCCACCCGCTGGTGGAGGTCCTTTCCGAAGCCGTAGGCGAGGGCGGCGGCGGTCGGCTCGTTCAGGATCCGGAGCACCTCGAGGCCCGCGATGCGGCCCGCGTCCCGGGTGGCCTGGCGCTGGTTGTCGTTGAAGTAGGCCGGCACGGTCACGACGGCCTTGGTGACCGGGCGACCCAGGCGCGCCTCGGCGATCGACTTGAGCTCGCGCAGCACCATCGCCGCGATCTCGGAGAGGCTGAATACCTCGTCGCGGACCTGGATCCGGACGCTGTGGTTCTCTCCCTCGACGATCTTGTACGAGCAGATCGCCTTTGCCTTCTTGACCTCTTCGGAGAAGTAGTAGCGGCCGATCAGGCGCTTCGCCGAGTAGATCGTGTTGGTGGGGTCGTGGATGATGTTCGCCTTCGCGGCGTTTCCCACCGTGATCGACCCATCGGCACCGAGATTCACCACGCTGGCGGTCGTGCTCTCCCCGTAGGCGTTGGGGAGCACGTCGATGCGCCGCTTACGGGCCACAGCCACGCACGAGTTGCTGGTCCCGAGGTCGATCCCGACCGCAATATCCGCCATCCGCCGTCCCCGCCGTCCCCGTTCGTCCGCGTTCGTCCGCGTTCGTCCGCACGTATCGGCAAGAGGCAGGAGCGGCTGGAGGCCCGCGTCCGGACTCTTGGAGCGGCTCCGCGCGCGTGCTAAACCCCCTCTGTTTTCAGGGAGTTGCGGATGTCCGGCCATTCAAAGTGGTCCACCATCAAGCGCAAGAAGGGCGCTGCCGACGCCAAGCGCGGCAAGATCTTCACGAAGCTGATCCGGGAGATCGCCACGGCCGCGCGGCTGGGGGGAGGCGACCCCGGAGCGAACCCGCGTCTGCGGCTGGCGATCGACCGGGCGCGCGACGCCAACATGCCCAAGGACAACATCGAGCGGGCGATCAAGAAAGGCGTCGGGGGCGGCGAGGGCGAATCCTTCGAGGAGGTGGTGTACGAGGGATACGGCCCCGGCGGAACCGCGATCTACGTGGAGACGCTGACGGACAACAAGAACCGCACCGTCGGCGAGATCCGCCACGTCCTGACCCGGTTCGGCGGGAACCTCGGGGCGAGTGGATGCGTGGCCTACCTGTTCGAGAAGCGCGGAGTCGCCAGCTTCGACGCCGGAGCCATCGACCTCGACTCCCTGATGGAGGCGGCCCTGGAGGCGGGAGCCGAGGACGTGCGGGAGCTCGGCGAGAGCGTGGACGTCGTGACGTCGCCCGGGAGCCTCGCGGCCGTCGTCGAGGCGCTCGCGGAGGGGGGCTTCGCTCCGGAGGAGAGCCGGGTGGCGATGGAGCCCAGCACGACGGTCAAGCTCGAGGGCAGCCAGGCGGAGACGATGCTCCGGGTCGCAGACGCCCTCGAGGACCTCGACGACGTCCAGAGCGTCTACGCGAACTTCGACATCTCCGAGGAGGAGATGCAGCGGATCGCCGGCTAGGGCACCCTTCCGGGCGCGCGGCCACCCCCCGCGCGTCCCAGAGCAGAGTCCGATCCTCTCGCATCGCGCGGGCTCGTACGGACAGCGGTATCGAGATCTACAGACCGCAGGACATGGCGGCGGGGCGGCCTCGGCTGCGCATCCTGGGTGTGGACCCGGGGTCCCGGCTGACCGGCTATGGCGTCATCGATCGCATCGGCGCGGAGCTGCGCTGGGTGGCGCACGGCGTTCTGCGCCCGCCGCACGCGGCGTCGCTGGCTCTGCGGCTCGCGTCGCTGACGCGCGAGCTGGCAGAGGTGGTCGAGCGCTATCGACCCGACGTCGCGAGTGTCGAGGACGTCTTCGTCTCGGTCAGCGCGCGCTCGGCACTGGTGCTGGGGCAGGCCCGGGGCGCGGCGTTGGCGGCGCTCGGCTGTGCCGCCCTTCCTCTGGTCGAGTACGCGCCCGCGCGCATCAAGCAGGCCGTGTCGGGCGACGGCCGTGCCGCGAAGGCGCAGATGCAGCGCATGGTGCGGCGCTCGCTCGCGCTCGATCGGACCCCGCCGCCCGACGCCGCGGACGCGCTCGCGGCGGCGATCTGCCACGCCCACGCGGGGCGCCTCGAGGGCCTGGTGCGCCCGCGATCGCGCTCGCGGCGGGGCGCGCGCATCGGCTCCATCCGCGTGAGGCGCGCTCCGTGATCGCCCGTCTCGAGGGCGTGCTGCTGGAGCGCACACCGACCCGCGTGGTGATCGACGTGCACGGGGTGGGGTACGAGGTGTTCGTCCCGCTCTCGACCTTTGCCGCGCTTCCCGACGAGGGGAAGACCGTCGCCCTGCAGATCCACACGCACGCGCGCGAGGGCGCCCTACAGCTGTTCGGCTTCTCCACCGCCGTGGAGCGCACGGCCTTCGAGCTGCTCCTGCGCGCGAGCCGGGTGGGGCCGAAGCTCGCCCAGACCGTGCTTTCCGGGATCGATCCCGCGGGCCTGCTCCAGGCGATCCGCAGCGGCAACGCCGCCCCGCTGCGCGCGGTGCCCGGGGTCGGCGCGAAGATGGCGGACCGGATCCTGGTCGAGCTCTCCGACCGCATGGACGACCTCGCGCTCGCCCTGCGCGCCAGCGGCGCTCTCGAGGTCGCGGCCGGACCGCCCGAGGGCCGCGACCAGGCGCTCTCCGCGCTGCTCAACCTGGGCTATTCACGACCCCATGCCGAGCGAGCGCTCGAGCTCGCAGCCGAGGACGTGGATGCCGATGCCGACGTCGAGCAGTGGGTGAGGAGCGCCTTGAAGAGATTGGCCCGATGACGGTGGATCTCGCCCGCGGCGACCTGTCCCTCCACGCTCTTCCCGAGGAGCAGCAGATCGAGGAGCGGCTGCGCCCGCGGCGTCTGGACGAGATGATCGGACAGGACCGCCTGCGCGAGAATCTGGACGTCTTCATCCGGGCCGCGCGCGAGCGCGGCGAGTGCCTGGACCACGTCCTGTTCCACGGGCCTCCGGGCCTCGGCAAGACCTCGCTCGCCGGGGTGGTCGCGAGCGAGCTGGGCGCGGCGCTGCGCACCACCAGCGGCCCCGCCATCGAGCGGCCCGGCGACCTCGCCGCCCTGCTCTCGAACCTCGAGCCCGGCGACGTGCTGTTCATCGACGAGATCCACCGCCTCGCGCCCGCCGTCGAGGAGATCCTCTATCCGGCGATGGAGGATTTCCAGCTCGACATCCTGATCGGGCAGGGCCCGGGCGCTCGGTCGATGCGTCTCGATCTGCCGCGCTTCACCCTCGTCGGCGCGACCACCCGGGCGGGACTGCTGACCTCGCCGCTGCGGGATCGCTTCGGCTGGACCGCGCGTCTCGAGTACTACCCGCCGGCCGACCTCGAGCGGATCCTGGTGCGCTCGGGCCGCGTGCTGGGAATCGCCGTGGAAGCGGGCGCGACGGCCGAGCTCGCGAGCCGCTCGCGCGGCACCCCGCGCATCGCCAATCGACTGCTGCGCCGCGTCCGCGACTTCGCCGAGGTGCAGGAGGGCCGCGGGAAGCCGATCGGCGCCGAGCTCGCCCGCTTCGCCCTCGAACGGCTCGACGTCGATCGCGCCGGCTTCGACCGCCTCGATCGCCTGGTGATGATGACGCTCGTCGACCGCTTCGACGGTGGACCCGTCGGTCTGGAGACGCTCGCCGCTGCGGTCGGCGAGGACAAGGGCACTCTGGAGGACGTGGTCGAGCCCTTTCTCATCCACGAGGGTTTCCTGGCCCGGACCCCGCGCGGACGCCTCGCGACGCCGCGCTGCTACCGCCACCTCGGCCGCCCCGCACCCGAGGACGGCCCCGGACAGAGGAAGCTCTTCTAGCCTGGCGGGAGACCGCCTTCGCTCGCCGGTGCGTCGTCCGAGCGCTCATCCGGAGCCCGCGGGTCGCCGATAGGGCTCTCCAGACGACTGGCCAGGGGTGGATCTTGGGTTTCGTACGAGGCGTGGTGCGAGCGCTGCTGGTGAGCGTCGCAGCGGTGCTGATCGGCGCCGGCGGCATCGGCCTCGTGCAGGGAGTGTCCCCGGACACGCCGGGGATCGGAGTCGCGACCGAGCTCCTCACCGGGCTGGTCGCGCGCGTGTTGCCGCTGCTCTCTCTTTCCGGCGACGCGGACGAGATCGTCGCGGCCCTGTCGGCGATGCCGTGGCGCTTCGTCGTGGCCCCGTGTGGCCTGGCGCTGCTGTTCCTCGCGAAGTCGCTGGGCGGCTCGGATCGCGTCCGCGACGTGGAGGAAGAGGGCGGGGTCGCGAAGCCCGACCGCCAGCATCGCAAGGGCCAGAAGAAGGCGCGCAAGGACGCGGCGCGCATCGCCCGCAAGGGCATGCCGAACGAGGCGGCCGAGCTGTGTCTCGCCGTCGGTCTGCTCGAAGACGCGGCCGCTTTCTTCGTGAAGGCGCAGATGTACGACCGGGCGGCCGAAATCCGCCACGACCAGAACCGCTTCCTCGACTCGGCGGAGCTCTACCGCAAGGCCGGCAAGCCGGACTCGGCGGGTGCCATCTACGCGCAGAAGGAGGAGTGGGCGCTGGCCGCCGAGGCCTACGTCGAGGCGGGCAATCTGAGCGTTGCGGCGGAGATGTACGAGAAGGCCGGCGACGATCGTCGCGCGGCCCAGTGCTACGACCGCTGCGACTTCCCCCGCTACGCCGCCAAGGCCTACATCCGCTGCGAGGAGTGGCTGCTCGCGGCGGAAGCACTGGAGAAGGTGCTGGCGGAGGAGTCCGTCGGATCCGGCGGCGACGCGAAGAAGCACGCCGAGCGCATGAAGATGGTGCGCATGACCGGGAATCTCTTCGAGCGCGCGGGCCGGCTCGATCGCGCGGAGAGCGTGCTGGCGAAGGGCGGCGCCTTCGTTCCTGCGGCCGAGATCGCCCAGAAGGCGGGCCGGCTCGAGCGCGCCGCGGAGCTCTTCCTGGAGGGCAAGGACGCCGAGCGGGCGGCCGCCGCCTTCGAGGCGGTCGGGCAGGGCGAGCGCTCGGCGCGCATCCTGGCCGACTTCCACCGCGACCGCGGCGACGGACAGGAGGCTGCCCGGGCCTTCGAGCGCGCCGGGGAGTGGATGGAGGCGGGCGATCTCTATCGCTCGATCGAGCTCTTCGAGAAGGCGGGCGAATGCTACGAGCGGTTCGGCGACGGTGCCCAGGCCGGCGAGATGTTCGCGCTGTCGGGCGATCGCGAGCGCGCCGCCGAGAACTACGAACGCGCCGGGCGCTTCTCCGAAGCCGCCGAGCTGTTCGCCCTGGCCGGCGACCCGGTGCGCGAGGCCGATCTGCTCGAGAAGGCCGGGCAGTGCCTGCGCGCCGGCCGGGTGCACCTGGAAGGGGACCGGATCGACGCGGCGATCGGGGCTCTCCAGAAGGTCCCGGCCGACCACTCCGACTTCCCCGCTGCCGCGGCCCTGCTCGGGAGCATCTTCCGCGATCGCGAGCAGTACGCGGTCGCGCTCGCGAAGCTCTCGGAGGCGGTGGGCGGGCGCGAGATCGACCGCGACACGCTCGACGCATTCTTCTGCCTGGCGACGGTTCACGAGGCGAACGGAGACCTGAGCGAGGCGGCGGAGCTGTACGAGAAGGTCCTCGCCTTCGACTACCAGTTCTCCGACGCCGCGGACCGCCTGGAGCGGGTGCGCGTCCAGCTGGCGCGGCAGGAAGAGGAGCGGGCGGCCTCCTCGAGCGCTCCCCAGCCGACGACCCCGGGCCGCTACATCATCCGGGGCACCCTGGGCCGCGGCGGCATGGGCATCGTCTACAAGGCCGAGGACACGGTCCTGGACCGCGTCGTCGCCTTCAAGGTTCTGCCCGAATCGCTGAAGGAGAACCCGCAGGCGCTGAAAAACTTCCTCCGCGAGGCCAAGAGCGCCGCCCAGCTCAACCACCCGAACATCGTGACGGTGTACGACGCGGGTGAGCAGGACGGCGTCTACTACATCGCGATGGAGTACGTGGATGGCAACACGCTGAAGGACATCATCAAGCGGCGCGGTCGCGTCGCGCCGCGCGGCATCGTCCACGTCGTGTCCCAGATGTGCGAGGCGCTCGCCTACGCCCACGAGAAGAAGATCGTGCACCGGGACATCAAGACGGCCAACACGATGTGGACCAAGGACCGCAAGGCGAAGATCATGGACTTCGGACTCGCCAAGGTGATCGAAGAGGTCCGCAACCACACCACGGTGGTCTCCGGGACGCCCTACTACATGAGCCCGGAGCAGACGCTCGGAAAGAACGTCGACCACCGGTCCGATCTCTACTCCCTCGGCGTCTCTGTCTTCGAGATGGCGACGGGGACACTGCCCTTCACCGAGGGAAACCTCCCCTACCATCACGTGCACACGCCACCGCCCCATCCGCGGGATCTGGTGCCCGACCTGCCCGACGTGATCGCGTCGGTGATCGAGCGCTGTCTGCTCAAGGACCCGGCGGAGCGCTATCAATCGGCGCGCGAGATCCTCGCGGAGCTGCGCGCCGGGACGGTCTCCTGAGCCGAACCCCCATGTGACGATTCCGTCACAGCCGTGACGTCGCCGTCACGAAACCCTGGGGCTCCCCGAGGGACCGAGGTCGGTCCCGGCCGCGCGCTAGGCGTTCAACTATCCGACAAATAAAATAAAAAATGGATCTGGCGACGCGCCGGCGCCACGGCACGCGGCTTGCTTGATCGCATAGGGTGGGCACGCGCCAGCCCCTAGGCGTCGGGCGCACGAGGGGGGATCGACCGTGTTCCAGCGGACCATTGCGGAGAAGGTCTCGTGTACGGGTGTGGGCCTCCACAGCGGGGCCCCGACACAGCTGACCTTGCATCCGGCGCGGGCCGGCTCCGGCGTCGTCTTCGTGCGCACCGACCTCGGCCCGCCGGTGGAGATTCCCGCGCGCTCGTCGGAGGTAGTGTCGACGGCGCTGGCTACGACCCTGGGGCGGGGCGACGCCGCGGTCGGCACCGTCGAGCACCTGCTCGCCGCAATCTACGGCCTCGGCATCGACAACCTGCGCATCGAGGTCGACGGTCCCGAGCTGCCCGTGATGGATGGGAGCGCTGCGCCCTTCGTCTACCTGATCCGCACCGCCGGGATCTTCGAGCAGCGCGAGGCGCGTCGACTGCTGCGCGTGCGCCGCAAGATCGAGGTCGTCGACGGGGATCGACGGATCAGCGTCGAGCCCTCGCGCGACTTCCGCGTCACCTACGCCGTCGACTTCGATCACCCTGCGATCCGGCGCCAGCAGCTCGTGCTGGGCCCGCTCTCTCCCGAGCGCTTCGAGCACGAAATCTCGGCGGCGCGCACCTTCGGATTCCTTCGCGAGGTCAATGCGCTGTGGGACGCCGGCTTCGCGCGCGGCGGCTCGCTGGACAACACCGTCGTCCTGGACGACGAACGCGTGGTGAATCCGGAAGGCCTCCGGTGGTCGGACGAGTTCGTGCGCCACAAGGTGCTCGATCTGTGCGGCGACCTGGCGCTGCTGGGCATCGCGGTGTGCGGGCACGTTCGCGCCGAGCGGGGCGGCCACGAGATGCACCAGCGGCTGGTGTCGGCGATCCTGGCCCAGCCCGACGCGTGGACCGTCGAGCTGGCCGGCCGGCGGCGTCCGATGCCGCGCGTCCGCTGGTCAGAGATCCTCCGCGCCTGATTCCGAAGCGCTCTCGCGCGACTTCGCCCACTCCTCCAGCCGCGCGGCGAGGTCGGCGCGCGACTGCGCGTCGACGAATTCGAGCCCCATGCCGGGAGTCCGGCTGCTGCCGTTCGCCGATGCGATCCAGGCCACCTGGGCTTCCAGCCGCACGGGCGTCATCTCTCCGGGCAGGCGGAAGGAGACGATCAGCGGGGTTCGCGGCTCGAGGGGGGAGGTCGTCGCGACGAACAGGCCGCCCGCACCGAGGGTGGTGGCGATCGCCGCGAACACGGTCGAACGCGTCTCGACCCGCACGTCGACGCGAAGCGTGAGTCGCGGGTAGCGCCGCTGGAGACGGGCGCGCGGGCTCCGGGTCGGTGTCACGGTCCGGCCAGCCAGTGGTCGACGACACGGCGCAGGAAGGCCCGCGCCGCCGGGTCGGCCTCGACACGCGGGGCCAGGTAGCTCTCGCCCGCCAGCTCCGAGGCGTCGTCGACGCCGGCGATCAACGCCAGCAGCGCGGTGCGCAGCGGGGCCCCCGTGCGCCGCAGCGTCTCCGCGGCCGCGAGCGCCCGCATCTCGGTCTGCCAGGCGCAGAAGTCGATCTCGCACAGATCCTCCGGCGCTTCGAGGTCGGTCAGGATCCGGCGCAGCCTGCGCCGCCGCCGCCGGCCGAGGGCCTCGGCGAGGGCGTTCACCAGATTGCCGTCTCCCGTCACGTGGGCGGGCTCGACCACCAGCTGGACCACCAGGCGCAGCACCTCCTCCAACTCGCGGGTGGACAGGGGGAGCAGAGCCGGCGCCGACAGCTCGCCCTGCACCGCGAGCATGCGGCCGCGGAACGTCAGCACCGGATCGTCGCTGGGCGCCGAGGCCGGGCCGGGGATCGACGCCTGGAGGGCGCTCGCGATCTCTCCCGCCGCCTCGACGGCGACGCGTCGCAGGATCTCGAAGCGCGCATCGCCGAGCAGCGACTCGCTCGCCACCAGCGGCGTCGCCTCGAGGGCCTCCTCCTCGGTCTCGTAGGCCGATGCGATCCCCAGGGCGCGCTGGATCGCGACACCCAGCGCGATGCCCGCGGCGTCGCCGCGGCCGCGGGCGATGCGGAGGGCGACGCGCAGACAGCCCGGGTGGGTCGGACGCGCCGCGAGGACGATGCGGTGGTGCTCCATCGCCTCGCGCCAGTCTCCCGGTCGGTGACTGAGCAGCTCGGCCAGCGCGGCTCGTGCCTCGAGCCGATCGGGCGCCAGCTCGATCGCCCGCCGGTAGCTCAACACAGCACCGTCGAGGTCCTCGAGCGGACCCGCGCGAAGTCGTCCCAGCTGCTCGTACACGTCGGCGAGGGACGAATCCTCGTCCCGGCGACGCTCGGCGAAGCCGGCGAGCGCCGCCGCCGCCGCCCGCCACTCTCCGAACCCGCGCAGCAGCCGCGCCTGGGAGAGCGCGGCTTCCGCACAGCGCGGGTCGCACTCGGCGGCGATCCCGAACGCCTCCGCGGCCTCCCGGCGCGCTCCCTTCTGCTCGTAGGCGCGGCCCTGGAGATGGGCCAGCTTGCCCAGGTCGGCCGGATCCCGGACGCGACCGGCGGCGCGATCCACCGCTTCGATGGTCTCCTCGAGACGGCCGTCCTCGAGCCGCAGCTCCGCCAGCGCGATCCAGACCCGCGCGAGATCGGCGTCGGCCGCGACCGCCGCACGCAGATGCCGCTCGGCGGAATCCCTGTGCCCGCCGCGCCGCAGCTCCCACTCGGCAGCGCGCAGCAGCCGGGCGGCGCTCACCTCGGGCTCGCGCGCCGATCGCGCCCAGCGCTCGATGGCGGCGATGCCCGGCTCGAGGCGATCGAGCTGCTCCAGGACGCGAACGCTGGCCTCCAGCGCCAGCGGCTGGGAGGGGTCGTTCTCGAGGGCGGACTGATACTGGACCAGCGCGTCTTCGAGCGCGCCGCCGATCTCGCGACAGCGCCCCAGCAGCGCCCGGTGGAGGGCTCGCTGCGGGTTCTCGCCAGGCGCGGCGAGCCGCTGCTCCAGGACCGCTCGCGCGGCAGGGTGATCGCCGAGGGCGAACAGCGTCTCGCCGTAGGCGCCCAGCGACCCGGGATCACCGGGCTCGAGCCGCAGCGCCTCCCGGTACAGCCCTGCCGCCGCCTCGCAGCGGCCGCGGCGGCGCGCGGCGTCGGCGCCGGCCCGGGCGGCCGCGGCCCGTCGGGCGTCCTCGAGCTCCTCGGCCTGGCCATCGAGAGCGGCCCGCGCCGCGTGCTCGGCCTCTTCGTCATTGCCGAGCTCGGCTGCGAGCAGCGCGCGCTCCGTCTGGATGGCCGCGTCCTGGGGACACCGTTCGGTGGCACTGCGCAGCAGATCGAGCGCCGCCGGCGGGTCCACGGACCGCAGCGGCTGCGCGGCGGCGCGCAGGCGCTGCGCTGCCGCGCGGTCGGGCAGCCGCTCGGCCGCGCGCCGCAGCGCGCGGGCGCTGCCGAGGTGGTCGCCGTTGGCGGCCCGCAGTCGCGCCGCCGCGTCCCAGATCCGGGGATCGCCGGGATCCGAAGCCGCCGCGCGCTCGACGCGCGCGAGGGCGGCATCCGGCCGACCCGCCTCCTCCAGGGCCAGGGCGAGGCGCAGGTGATCCGCGCCGGAGGCGTTCTCGGCGGTGTCGCACCAGGCGGCGAAGGTCTCGATGAACGCCTCGGTGTCGCCGAGCCGCTCCTGGAGGGAAGACAGCTCCGCGAGCTGCACCGGAGCCAGAGGCTCGATCTCGGCGGCCCGGAGCAACGCCTCGCGCGCCCGCGCGGGATCCTCGCCGCGGTCGGCGGCGAGCGCGGCCACGTGGAGCCAGATCTCCCGACGCCGGCGCGGATTGGCCGCACTCAGCACCTCGACCTCGCTCTCGTAGAGATCGAGGGCGCCGCGCCAGTCCTCCATCGCCTCGAGCAGCCGTTCCAGGGCGCGCAGCGCCGCGAAGTCCGAGGCGTTCGCTTCGAGCGCCGCCGCATAGCAGCGGCTGGCACCCGTGGTGGAGGACAACCGGTGCCAGTACAGGTCGCCCAGCGTGCGCAGGAGCGCGCCGCGCGTCACGGCGTCGCGATCGCCGGTGCACTCGATCTCGCGCTCGAGCGCCTCGGCGACGTCGCTCCAGCGCCCGAGGCGCTCGGCATTGCGGCGCCAGCCGCGCAGGGCGTCGAGATGGTCGGGCTGTTCGTCGAGCGCCTTGCGGTAGGCCTCCAGCGCCGCCTGGGCGCTGCACAGCGTCTCCTCGCGCAGCTCGGCGAGCTCCACCCACTCCGCGGTGCTGCCGCCGATCCGCTCGAGGCGTCGCGCGAGACGTCGCTCGAGCTCGACCGCCTCGTCGCCGGCCCGCAGCCGACGCAGGCATGCGGACTCCACGCGGTCGAGCACCGCGCGGCCGAGCAGCTCCCCGTCGCCGGCGTCGAGCAGCGCGCGCAGGTGCGCGAGAGCCGCGTCCGGCCGGGCCAGCTGCTCGTCGTAGACCGTCGCCAGCTCGCGGCGCAGCTCGCGGCGGCGATCGTCGAAGACCGGCGCGGGATCCAGGGCGGCGAGCTCGGCTTCCGCGCAGCGCGCCCAGCGGTCGATGCGACCCGCGCTGCGCTCGGTCTCCGCGAGGGCGCGCATCAGCTCGATCTGGGCCTCGCTGTTCGACGGAGCCAGCCGCTGCGCCGCCTCCCAGTGCCGGCGCGCCTCCCGAGGCGAGGTCAGGTCCACCGCGTAGAGCAGGGCCAGCTCGCGGTGCATGGCGAGGTCGGGGCCGCGCAGAGCCAGCAGCGCCTCGAGCGTGACCGCGCGCTGGGTCGACAGTCCCAGCTCGCGCTCGATCGACTCGCGCATGAGCAGCGCCTCGACGTCGGGACCGACCTCGGTGAGAGCGGCGAGGGCGCGACCGGGCGCTCCCGAGGCGCGCAGCAGGGAGGCCCGCTCCATGTAAAGGCGGCGTCTCCGATCGCCCGGCGGCAGCGCCGCCGCCTCGGCCTCCAGGGCGCACACGAGGGCCTCTTCCTGCCCGCGCTCGCGATGCACCAGCGAGATCCGCGACAGCACGTCGACGTCGCCCGGGCGCTCCCGGCGAAGGCGCTCGAGCCAGGGCAGGGCGGCGTCCGGAGAGACGCGCTCCGAGGCGGCCCGCGCCACGCGGTCGATGTAGTCGGCGCGCGTCTCGGGCGGCATCTCGCGCAGCTGGAGCGCCGCGCAGTCGAGCCACTCCGCCCAGCGCTCGGTGCGCTCGAGAAGCGCCGAGAGCTCGGCCAGTACCTCGCGTCCGGCGCGGCCCGGGTGCGCCTCGAGGACGGCGCGGTAGGCGCGCGCCGCCTCCGCGGGTCGTTCCAGCGGTCCTGCCAGCAGGCGCGCGCGCTCGAGCTCGTAGGGGTGTGGGTCCTCCGGCGAGCGGCACGCGCGCAGCCGGGTCTCGACGATCGCCAGCGCCTCCTCGGGCTTGCCGAGTCCCAACGCGAGTCGCTTCGCCGACTCGTAGGCGTTGGCGTGGCGCGGCTCGAGCTGGAGCACCCGGCGCGCGTGCAGCAGTGCGGCAGCGGGGCGTCGCTCGCGCAGCAGCTCGACCAGCTCGAGTCGGACCGGGATCTCCGAGGCGCCCGCGAGGTGGCGCAGCTCCCCGTCGAGCAGCTCGGCCAGCGGCTCGGCGTGACCCATCGCCCGGTACAGCTCGCGCAGGGACGCGGCGACGGCGCGGTCGCCTGGCCGCTCGGCCAGCGCGCGGCGATAGACGTCCGCGGCCTCGCGCGGCTCGTCCCGGGAGAGATGCGCGTCGCCCAGGCGAACCCACCAGTTCGCGCGCTCCGCCGGCTCGGAGCTGGCGCCGGCGGCCTGACGGCAGAGGTCGATCAGATCGGGCCCGTAGCCGGCGCGCTGATAGGCGGCAGCGAGGCGCTCGGCGACCATCGGGACCGGTCCGACCTCGCTCAGCGCGACCTCCAGCGCGGAAATGGCACCCTCGAGATCGTCCAGCTTCGCATCGCGGATCCCGGCGATCTGCAAGCGCAGCGCCGTGCGACGCTGCGTCGCGTGGAGATCTCCGGAGTCGGAGACGTCGATCGATGCCAGGCGCGCCTCGAGCAGTGCGATCACCTCGTCGAAGCGGCCCTCCTCCTCGTACACGTCGACCAGGAACTGGGCGGCTCCGCTGTGCGCTGGACTCAGCTCGAAGACCCGCTGATAGTGCTCGCGCGCGCGATCGGGGCGGTTCAGGCGGTCGCGGTAGAGCTCCGCGAGGCGGGCGCGCAGCGTCAGCTCGCGGACGTGGTCCGGACCGATCGCAAGCTCGGCCTCCAGCGCGCGGGCCCAGTCGTCGAGGCGGCCCTCGCGCTCGTAGCGGTGCGCCAGGGCTTGCCAGATCTCCGCGCGGTCGGGATCCAGGGCGACGACGCGCTCGAGGTGCTGCATCTCTTCGTCGTTGTCGCCCAGGCGCTCGGCGCACAGCCGCGCCAGGCGCTCGTGGAGCCGCGCGTCTTCGGAGACCGAATGGCGGCCCAGGCGCCGGGACAGATGGTCGCGGAGCTCGGACCAGCGCTGCAGGCGCTCCAGCAGCTGCTCGGCGCGGCGTTCCGCGTCGCGCAGCACCTCGGGGACCGCGCTCTCGTGGGCGAGCCGCGCGAACACGGACAGCGCCTCCTCGGGGCGGTCGAGCAGCTCCTCCAGCAGCACGGCCCGTTCCAGGGCCAGGCGGTCGCGCGATGCGGGGTCGGTGGTGCGCGACTCCTGGTCCTCGAGGAACGCGGCGAGGCCGGGTGCATCGACGCTCGAGCGCAGCGCGCGCTCCAGTCCCATGCGGGCCTCACGCGACTCGGGGGCGTGCTCCAGGACGCGCCGGTAGGCGGCCGCCGCATCGGTGGGGCGCTCGAGCGCGTCGAGCAGGAGAGTCGCGCGGCGGAGCTCGAGCGCCACCGCCTCGGCGCATCCCACGTCGGACTCGGCGATCCGGCGGGCGAGGCGCGCCTCGACCTCTTCGTTGCGGCCCATCCGCGTCAGCAGCTCGTCGAGCGCCTCGGAAATCTCCCGCGCCTCGCCGCCCTCGGCCTCGAGCTCGGCGAGGACCGCGATCGCGCCGGCCGGGTCGCCGTTGCCCTCGAGGATCTCGGCCAGCTCGCGGCGCGTCCGCCGGCGCTGCTCCGGGTCCTGGCGTTCGCCGAGATGCTCGAGCGCGCCGATCAGGTCGTCGACGCGATCCAGCGCGCGCAGCGCGTGCGCGCGGCCCTCGAGCGCTGCCGGGTGACGCGCATCGAGCTCCAGTGCGAGCGACCACGCGCGCTCCGCGTCCTCGTGGCGGCCGAGGCTGGTGTAGAGCGCGGCCATTCGCTGACGATTGGCGATCTGCTCGGCGGGCTCGAGCAGCCGGTCCAGCGCCTCCAGCGCAATGGCCAGTCGCGGCTCTTGTCCCGGGCGATCGTGCAGGTGGGCGAGAGCGCGCAGCGCGTCGGGCTCTTCCGGGCACAGGGCGATCCATCGCTGCACCCAGCGCACGGACTGCTCGGAGGTGTCCAGGCGCGCGTGCAGCCGCACGATCTCGCGCACCAGGACGCCGAGGCGCTCGCGGTCGTGGGTTGTCTCCGCCTCGCGCTCGTAGGCTGCCAGGGCGGCATCGGGTCCCGGGATCGCGCCGTCTTCGCCGTCCGGGCGCTTGCTCTCCAGCCGGATCAGCGCGGCCTCCACGTCGGCGCGCTCCGGATCCAGGTCCCGCGCGCGCCGATAGGCGTCGAGTGCGGACTCGGCGTCGAACAGGTTCGTCTCGTGGAGAGCGCCGAGCCGTGCCAGCCAGGCCGCGCGGCCCTTGGGATCCTCCGTGGTGAGCGCGATCCGGCGCTCGATGACATCGGCCAGATCGCCGTAGCGACGGAGTCGGGAGAACAGCTCGATCAGCGCATCGAGGGGATCGGTGTCCTCGGGAGCGCGTTGCACCGCGCGCTGGACGTGCGTCACGGCGCGCTGCACCGATCCCTGGCCGGCGTGCAGCTCGGCGGCTCGCAGCAGCAGGGACACGGGGGCCGCGTCCCCCTGGAGCCGGATCATCTGCTCGAGCTGCTCGAGCCAGACCACCGACTGTCCGGACTCGCGGGCGAGCTCCGCCAGGGCCTCGTGCAGGCGCAGATCCTCGGGGGCCACCTCGAGTCCGCGCTGGATCCAGTCCCGGGCCGCGCAACGGTTGTGCAGCGTCTCGCGTTCGAGCCGGGCCAGGTCGAGCGCGATCCGGGCCCGCTCGGTCGCCGACCCCTCGGCGGCGAAGCGCCGGGCTTCGACGCGGGCGAGCAGGATCCAGTCGCTCGTCTGCTCCGCATGCCGGCCCAGCGCCGTCAGCAGGTCGGGGTGATCCGGATCGTGGAGCCACGCCCTTCGGCGCAACGCGAAGGCCTGCGCGGCGTCCCCGAGCGGGCCGTCGGCGAGCTCCGCCGCGCGGATCAGCGCCTCGGCCCGATCGTGTCCCCGGGCCGCGGCCGCCACCCGGTTCCAGTGGGCGATGGCCTGCTGCGGCGCCCCGGGCGCCCCGGACGCCTCCTCCGCAATGCGGGACGCGTCGTCCGGGTCGTTGCTCGAGAACGCCAAGTGCCCGCCTCCCCATCGAAAAGCGTTCCACTCCTCATCGACCGGCAGCCGTCTCGGCTTGACGTCGACCGCTCGTGGCAGGATCGGCGATTCATCATCCGTTTCGGTAACTTAGCGGCCCAGTTCCGAGCGGGATGCCGGCTGCTCCCCGGAGGACCCCCTCCGCGGCGACCCCGCCCACCACGAGATCCACCGCCGTGCCCGACGCCACGCCGCGCGAACCCGCTCCGCCGCCCGCTTCCGGCGCGCCGCTGCCGCCGGCCGAGCGCCGCCGTCGCATCCGCGAGTTCTGGATCGGCGTGGTGCTGATCGCCGCCGTCGGTGCGCTCCTGCTGCTGCCGTCGATCACGGGCCTCACCCAGGGCGTCGGAGACAGCGGCCTGTTCCTGTTCCTGAACGCGGTCACGGTGATCCTGATCCTGATCTTCGGATTCCTGGTGACCCGAAACTTCTGGAAGCTGGTCGGCGAGCGTCGGCGCGGGATCCTCGGCTCCCACCTGAACCTGAAGTTCGTGGCGGCCTTCGTCCTGATCACGTTGGTCACGACGACGGGACTGTTCGTCGTCTCGGCGTTCTTCATCACCCAGTCGATCGACAAGTGGTTCAGCGTCCAGGTCGATCGGGCGCTCGAAGAGAGCGGCGAGGTGGCCGAGAGCTACTACGAGTCGACGGCGCGCAACGCCATGTTCTACGGCGCGCGAATCGCCGAGCGCATCACCGCCGAGAACCTCCTTCGCGCCAACTCCCAGAGCAAGCTCGAAGCCCTGGTCCAGGCCAAGCAGCGCGAGTACAACCTCGGCGTCGTCGAGGTGTTCAGTGCCGCCGGCGAGGAGCTGGTGAGCGGGATCAATCCGGAGATCCCCGCGGCCAGCTTCTCGCGACCGGAGAGCGACCTGGTACGCGAGGCTCTCGGCGGTCAAGCGGGCTGGCACGTCGACGAGGTGGGCAGCGGCGACGTGGTGCGCGGCGCGGTTCCGATCGCGGCGCCCAGCGGGCGCACCGGCCCCCGCGGCGTGGTGGTGGTGAACGTGCTGATCCCGTTCTCCCAGGCGCGCAAGGTGGCGAGCATTCGGGCGACGCTCGACGCCTACCGTCAGCTTCAGCCCACCGCGGGCCACATCCGCGGCGCCTACCTGCTCGAGCTGCTGCTCGCCTTCAGCGTCGTGTTGATGTTGGCGCTGTGGATGGGCTTCCGGCTCGCGAAGGGCGTCACGGGTCCGATCCGCGCGCTGGCCGAGGGCACGGCCGAGGTGGCGCGCGGCAACCTCGACGTGTCGGTGCAGGCCTCCAGCGATGACGAGATCGGCTTCCTGGTGGCCTCCTTCAACCAGATGATCCGCGACCTGCGCGACGCGCGTGGCGGACTCGAGCGATCGGCCACCGAGCTCGAACGTCGACGCCGCTACATGGAGATCGTGCTCGGCACGGTCGGCGCGGGCGTCGTCTCCGTGG
>CAZZFT010000056.1:0-6645 GCA_964653555.1 uncultured Spirochaetales bacterium
TGTTGTCCGTGGTGATGTGGCCGCCGGGGAACACGCCGGTGTTGATCGCGTACTTCCCCTGCACCTGACCCGGCGTGTGGATCGTCCGCCCCTGGGCCGCGTCCCACTCGAAGTAGGCGTAGGCTCCGGCCAGGGCGTCCATGCCCGCGTGGCATCCGACGCACTGGGTGTGGAAGAGCTCGCTGTCGCCGCCGGGGCTGCGCGTCACATCCTGGCGGATCCGGTCCGCCGGACGGCTGGTGTCCTTGAGCTGCTCCATGTCGCGGCACAGGTAGTTGATCGCCGTGAAGCGCCACATGCGCCGGTTGGTGCCTGCGCTGAAGAAGGCCTCGCCGGCGGCGCGCGTGGTCACCACGCCCGCCGCGTCGTCGGGGCCCAGCTGGGAGCCCGGCAGGGTCGACTGGGGCACGCCGATCAGCTGGTTGGGGTCGGAGAGATCGACACCCAGCGACTGGATCTCGATGTAGTGCTGGTTGCTGGTCTGCTGGTAGGGGGTCGGAACGAGGCCGGGTGCCGCGACGTAGACCAGATCGGCCGTCAGGACCTGATCGAAGGGGACCCCGTCGCGGATCATCCCGATCACGGTCGCGGTGTAGTCGTTCAGGTCGGCGAAGACGGTCCGATCGACGTTCGTCCACGGCGTCACGAAGTTGACCAGCGCCGTGTTGTAGAAGTCGGGCGACTCGACGGCCACCATCGCCGCGTCGAAGAGCGTCGCCTTCGTGGGCGTGGGGCCCATGCGATTCACCATCTCGGTGAGCTGCGCCTCGCTGGGCGGAAGCCCCACGATGCGGTCGTACATGCGCTTCGCGCGGTCGCGCGGCGCGGCGTGGACCGATGCGGCGAAGAGGATCACCAGCAGTGCGGTGCACAGCGTGCGCCCGCCGCGCAGGCCGGCGCGCGCCGGGAGGAGAGTTCGGGCCGTCATGGTCTTCCTCGGGTCACCCGCCCTTTCGAGCTTCGATCCGACTGCCCCCGCGCGGGAGCGGGGGAAGCCGGGTGCGCGACCCCTCTCCTCGGCCGGACCATGGGGTCTGAACGGCGTTTTGCGGGCCTCTGAAGGTGAGCGCGATCACATCCCCAGAGGCCATTTGGTGACGCGGATCACAGGAATCGCGCCCCGCGCGCAGCCCCCACGCAACGCGCGGGCAGCTCGCATCGCGGGCTCGGCGGCATTCAACCGGGAGCCCGGAGCGGCCGATGACGGGGCGAACCGTCATGACGAGCGCCATCCCCCATCGGCTCCGCGCCACAGCGGCCGCCGCAGCCCTGCTGCTGTGCGCGTCGCTCGCCCAGGGCGAGCCGCGCGCGCGTCAGGCGGCCGACGCCTTCGACGGCGACGAGCCGCGGCTGGTCGCGCATCTGCGCGTCGCCCCGGGCGGCGGCGCGACGTGGAAGGTCGGCGTGGAGCTGGTGCCCGACGAGGGCTGGCACGTGTACTGGCGCAACCCCGGAGACACGGGCCTGGCGCCGCGCATCGACTGGCAGCTGCCGGGCGCGCGCTTCGGCGAGATCGCCTGGCCAACCCCCCGCTCCTTCTACGACGCCGACGCCGATCTCCGCTCCTACGGATACGACCACTCCGTGGTGCTGGCGACCACGGCCGAGGTGCCCGCCGGCGCGCACACGCTGAACGTCGACGTGGACGCTCTCGTCTGCGCGCATCTGTGCATCCCCGGCCGCTTCGCCCTCGCGGCGCCCCTCGACCCCGCCTCCCCGCCGGATCCGGAGGACCGCTCGCGCCTCGACGCGGCGGCTCGCGTCGTGCCCCAGGCCGCAGACGACAGCGGCGTCGCGATCCGTCTCGACGGCGCCGTCGCCGCGTCTCCCAACCGATCGCCGCGCGCGCGGCTGCTGGTCTTCCCCTGTGCCGGAGCGGGCGCGGGCGCACCCTGCGACGTCGAATCCGCGGGCACCTCGGGCGCCGCCCTGTATCCCTACGCCTCGGACGTCGCCTGGGTCGCCTCGCCGCCCCGCGCGCTCCCCGGCGCAGGCGGCGCCTTCGCCGTCGACGTCGACGGCGCGTGGCGAAGCGATCCAGGCGCCGGATCCCCGTCGCTCGCCGGCGTCGTGCCTCTGCGCGACGCGGCGGGACGCGACCGCTCGGTCGCCTTCGACGGGGCGACCCTGGCCGCGGCCGACGCGCCCGCCGGTCCTGGGCGGCCGGGTGTCGGCGCCATCGCCTGGCTGCGCGCCGCGCTGCTGGGGTGGCTCGGCGGGCTGGTGCTCAACCTGATGCCGTGCGTGCTGCCGGTGCTGGCGATGAAGGTCGCCGCCCTCGCCTCCCTCGCGACGGGTACCCGGCGCGAGCACGTCCGACACGCCGTGGCGTATGCCGCGGGTATCGGCGTCTCGATGCTGGCGCTCGCAACGGTGGTGCTGGCGCTGCGCGCGGCAGGCACGGCGGTGGGCTGGGGCTTCCAGCTCCAGGAGCCCGCCTTCCTGGTCGGCATCTGCGCGCTGCTGGTCGCCTTCGCGGCGAACCTGTTCGGCGCCTTCGAGATCGACGTGGACACGAGCCGCCTCGGGGCCGTCGGCAGCCGGGCCCCCGGCGCCGGGCGCAGCTTCTTCGACGGCCTGCTCGCCACCGCGCTCGCCACCCCGTGCTCGGCTCCCTTCCTCGGCACCGCCGTCGGCTTCGCTTTCGCCAGCTCGGCGCCGGTGATCGTGTCGATCTTCCTGTCGATCGGGCTCGGCCTCGCCACGCCCTTCCTGCTGGCCGCGGCCTTCCCCGGCTGGGCGCGTCGCATGCCGCGCTCCGGAGCGTGGATGGCCGACCTGCGCAGCGTGCTCGGCTTCGCGCTGCTGCTCACCGTCGTGTGGCTCTTGTGGGTGCTGGGCCAGGTGTCCGGCACCGGCGCCATGGCGTCGGCCCTGGCCCTGCTGCTCGCGATCGCGGCGGCGGGCTGGGCCCTGGGAGGAGTCCAGCGCCGGGGCCGGCGGCTGTCGGCCGCGGCCCTCGCCGCGGTGCTGGGGGGCATCGCCGCCCTCGGCATCGCCACCCTCGACCTGGCGCCGGTCACCGCGAAGCCCGCCGTGATCGCGGGCGCCCGTCCCTTCGCCGACGCCGCCGTCCGCGCCAGTCTCGACGCCGGACGGCCGGTCTTCGTCTACTTCACTGCCGACTGGTGCATGACCTGCAAGGTCAACGAGAAGGGCGTCCTCACCGACGACCGCGTCGCACCCGAGCTCGAGCGGCTCGGGTACGACGTGTACCGCGGCGACTGGACGCGGCGCGACGAGACGATTCGCGCCGCCCTCGCCGAGCTCGGCAAGGCGGGTGTGCCGGTCTATGCCCTCTACTCGCCCGACGCCCCGGCGCGCCCCCAGCTGCTGCCCGAGATCCTGACCGTGGACACCCTGATCGACGCCCTGCGCGAGGTCGCGGCGCGACGCCACGCCGGAAGGTGACGCGGATCACCGAGTCGTTCCCCGGCGAAAACGAACCAGACACGAGCCCCACCAGGAGAACGCCCATGCCCTGCCCGTCCGCTGCCCGCGCCGCCGAGCGCCGCCCCCGCGTACGCCTCGGCATCCTCGTCGTCGCGATCCTGCTGGCGACGGTCGCCTCGCCGCTCGCAGCGCTCGAGCAGGGCGAGGCCGCTCCGGCCTTCAAGGCCCCGGGCCTCTCGGGCGGAACCGTCTCGCTCGCCGAGTACCGCGGGAAGGTGGTGTATCTGGACTTCTGGGCGTCCTGGTGCGCGCCCTGCGCCGTGGCGCTTCCGGCCCTCGAGCGCCTGCGCCAGGAATTTCCCGCCGATCAGTTCCAGGTGCTCGCCGTGAACGTCGACCGCCAGCCCGAGCTGGCGAAGACCTTCTTGCGCCGCCGGCCGGTCAGCTACCCCAGCGCCTTCGATCCAAAGGGGGAGATTCCGGTCCAGTTCGGCGTCGAGACGATGCCGACGTCGTTCCTGATCGACCGGCAGGGCGTGGTGCGCCACGTTCACCGGGGCTTCCGCGAAGAGGACGTTCCGGATCTGCGCGAGCGGATTCAGGAGCTGGTCACGTCGGGTCGATAGGCCGGATCATGCACTGGCTCTGCCTCGCCATCGTGATCGCGGCCCCCCTCTGCGGCTGCAGCTCCGTGCGCCCCTGGGAGCGCGAGGAGCTCGCGCGCCCGGAGATGGCGTGGGAGCCCGATCCGCTCGAGGCCTCCCTGGAGTCGCACATCCACTTCAGCAAGGAGGCCGCGCTGGTCGGCGGTGGATCCGGCGGCGGCGGCTGCGGCTGCAACTAGCTCGCGCCGAGAGGCGTCGTTCCAGGGGGGGAGATGAGCCGACGTTCGCGTTCGAGCCGAGCGGTTGCCCGGCGCGCGCGCCTGCGCCGGCGCCAGGAGCGGCGCCTGGCGCGCAAGCCCAGCGCCGTCCTGAACGCCCTCACCTCGAGCGCCATGGCGCTGCCGGGCCTGGCGCAGCGCGCTTCGGCCGAGTCGTCACCGACCGAGGTGCGCGCCGACTACAAGTACTCGCGCTACTCGGAGCATCCGATGAAGGCGAGCAAGGTGGCGCCCGGCAGCGAGACGCAGCGCTACGACATCGACATCCACCAGTTCCGCTTCGAGACCGGGATCACCGACCGGATCGATCTCGACGTGGAGCTGGGCCACGAGACGATGAGCGGCGCCTCGCCCTGGTACATCGAGCCGGGCCCGAACGGCGACCCGGTGCAGGTGATGACCGGGGCCACGATCGACGAGGCCCGCACCGACGCCCTGCTGTCGAGCAACCTCTACCTCGATCAGGGCAAGGCGACGCTCGGCGCGGGGGTCTCGTACGAGAAGGATTACCTGGCGATCAGCGGCAGCCTCGGCGGTGAGCGCCAGTTCAACGAGAAGAACACCACCCTGTCGGGATCCTTCGGCTTCTCGGTGGACCAGCTCTCGCCGAGCGACACCGACCGGTTCCCGAACCGGCCCGACAGCGAGGACAAGCAGACCTACGACTTCAACCTCGGACTCGGCCAGGTGCTCGGGCGCAACGCGAACGTGCAGACGTCGCTCAGCTACCGGTTCGGCACCGGCTATCTATCGGATCCCTACAAGCTCGCCTTCGTGCAGAACGGCCCCGAGACCGACGTGCGGCCGGACCAGCGGCACCAGATCGCCTGGCTCACCCGCTATCGCCACCACCTCAAGAACGTGGGCGCGACCATCCACCTCGACTACCAGTTCGCCTACGACGACTGGGAGATCAACTCCCACACCATCGAGCTGGCCTGGTACCAGACGCTGTGGGACCGCTTCCGGGTGATCCCCTCGCTCCGCTACTACAGCCAGAGCCAGGCCTACTTCTACGCGCCCTACTATCTGGGACCGCGCAGCGACGGCCTCCGCTCGAGCGACTACCGGCTCTCGCCCTACGGCGCCCTGGCCTGGCAGGTGAAGGCCGAGGCGCGCTTCCAGACCTGGAGCCTCGTGTGGGACGCGAGCGTCTCCTACCAGCGCTACCTGAGCGACGGGAACCTGGCCCTGCAGTCGGTGTCGGTCGAGAACCCCGGTCTGGTCTCCTACGACCTGTTCTCGGTCGGGCTGACCGCGCGCTTCTAGGACCGCCCGGGGATGGAGCTCCATCGCTTCCGATTCAAGGCGATGGGATCTCCGTGCGCGCTGCAGATCTACGCGGCCTCCGCGCGCGAGGCGCGCGCCTGGGCCGCCAGCGGTCGCGGCGAGATCGCGCGTCTGGAGCGGAAGTACTCGCGCTACCGCCCCGACAGCCTGCTGTCCCAGATCAACGACAGCGCCGGCAATCCGCGCGGCGTCCGCGTCGACGCGGAGACCGCCGCCCTGCTCGACCACGCCGCCACCTGCCACCAGCAGAGCGGGGGACGCTTCGACGTGACGTCCGGAGTGCTGCGGCGCGCGTGGAACTTCCGTTCGGGCCGCCTGCCGACGGCGTCGGAGGTCGAGTCGCTGCTGACGCGCGTCGGCTGGGAGCGCGTGTGCTGGGCGCCGCCGCGGATCGCGCTGCCCGTCCCGGGCATGGAGCTCGACCTCGGCGGCTTCGTGAAGGAGTACACCGCCGACCGCGTCGCCGGACTGCTGCGCGAGTGGGGCTGCCGCGCCGGCGTGGTCGAGCTCGGCGGCGACCTCGCGATCGTGGGCCCGCACCCGGACGGTCGTCCCTGGGTCGTGGGCGTACGGGACGCCTCCCCGAGCGACGCCCGCGACCGCCCGGCCGTGGAGGTGGAGGTGCACGCCGGAGGCGTCGCCACCAGCGGCGACTACGAGCGCTGCATGGTGGTGGACGGCGTGCGCTACGGCCACGTGCTCGATCCCCGAACCGGCTGGCCGATCGCGGGGCTGGCCAGCGTGACCGTGCTCGCGGCGCGCTGCCTGATCGCCGGCAGCGCCTCCACGCTCGCGCTGCTCCAGGGCGACGGCGCGAGCGCGTGGCTCGACGCGCTCGGCCTGCCCCACGTGCGCCAGCACCACGACGGACGGATCGAGACCCGTCTGCCGCCTCACTGGCGGGCCAGCGCGCCGCCGCGCCCCTTCGAGTCCGCGCTCCGCTAGCTCGGCGGGAGCCCGCCTCCGCTCGCCTGCGGCTCGCTGCGCGTCGGCCGACTCTGCGAGTCGGCCTCCTTGCCTGGCAGGAGCCCGCCTCCGCTCGCCTGCGGCTCGCTGCGCGTCGGCCGACTCTGCGAGTC
>CAZZFT010000056.1:6745-28647 GCA_964653555.1 uncultured Spirochaetales bacterium
GGCCTCCTTGCTAGGGCTGCGCCTGGGAGAGCGCGCTGCGGGGCGGCTCGCTCTTCAGTCGGTCGGCGGGGTCGAGCGGACCCAGCTCGCGGGCCAGGGCGCGCGCCAGGTCGACCGCCTCGGGGCGCAGGATCTCCGCCTGGACGGCGATCAGCAGGTGCCGGTCCATCTGCTCCTCGTGGGTCGCCCGGAACAGATTCCCCAGCACCGGAATGTCCTTCAGCCACGGCGCGCCGGTCTCCGAACGCACCACCGTCGGCTGGGCAGAGGTCGCGATCACCGCCACGTCCCCGTGATGCAGGCGGATCGTCGAGGTGACCTGGATCTGCCCGATCGTGGGGCCCACGGCATCGACCGAGCCGGCGACCGACGGCCTCAGCGAGCTCTGCTCGACCTCGAGCTCGAGCACCACGACGCCCTCGACGCCCACGGTCGGTTTCACCCGCAGGCGCGTACCGACGTCGTAGCGCTCGACGTTCTGGGAGACCCGGAGCGGGTTCGCGACGTCGCCCTCTCCGGCGTTGCGCGCCGTGATCACCGGGATGTTGTCTCCCACGAACAGCTCGTTCTCCTCGCCGCTGCTGGCGAGCAGCTCCGGATTCATCAGCATGTTCGTGCGAACCGTGTGTTTGTTCGCCGTGATCGACACCTGCTCGCGGGGGATCTCGAGCATCACCTCTTCGCCGGTGATCGGATCCACGATCGGGAACAGCAGCGGCGAGCGGCTCCACCTCGCAATGAAGGGCAGCGACTCGCTGGGACCCTGCGGGATACCGCCGCCGCTCGGGTTCGACAAGACCGCCGCGAGCAGGTCCTGCGGCGACTTCGGATTGGGCGTCAGGGGCGCCAGGAAGTCGACGCCCAGGTCGAGTCCATCTCCGAGGTCCACCGTCGCGATCGTCGCCCTCACCCGCACCGATGCGGGAGCCCGGTCGAGACTGCGGACCACGTCGAGCAAGGTCGCGAACGTGGAGGCGTCGGCGCGCACCACGAGGGAACGCGTCGCGTGGTCGGCCACGACGTCGAAGGGCAGACCGCGCAGCCCGACCTGGCGCGCGGTCGGATCCCGCGCCTCGTCGGTGGGCGTGTCGTCGCGGAGCGAATTCAGCTGCTCGGCGAGCGTCTCGGCGTCGGCGAAGCGGAGCGGGATCACCTCCAGCTCCGCGGCGCCGCGATCGGGCCGATCCAGGCGGTCGACGAGCGCGCGGGCCTCCTCCACTGCATCGGGCTGGATGCGCAGCAGCAGGCTCCGGGTCCGCGCGTCGCCGACCGCCAGGGGCAGCTCGCGCTCGCCGAGGATCTCGGTCAGCTGATCGGCCACCGCCTCCGGGTCCGCGTACTGCAGCGACCAGATCACGGGAGCGCCGATCTCGATCTGGTCGAGGGCCTCGATCGCGGTGCGCAGGCGGCGCAGCCGCGACGCGGGACCCGACAGGATCAGGCTGTTGGTCGGCTCGAAGGCGGCGGCGGTCGCGGCCGAGCCGAGATAGGGCGACACGACGGAGACGAGGTCGGTCGCCTTCGCCGTCTTCAGCCGGAGCAACGTGGTGACCGGGGCATCGCTGTCGGGCAGCGCGGCGGCCGCCACCCAGGGCCCGGTATCGCCGCTGATCGGGACGATCTTGCGCCCGCCGCCCGGCGCCGGGACCGCCGCGAAGCCGCGCAGCAGCAGCACGCTGTCCAGCAGCGCCAGCGCCTCTCCGCGGCTGACGCGCGGGGGTCCCTCGATCGTGATCACGCCCAGCCCCGAGAGCGCCTCGTCGAAGATCAGCGACTGCCCGGTGGCCCGGGCCAGGTCGGTCACCACCTTCTGCATTGGCGCATTGCGGTAGGCCACCGGAATCGTGTCGGCGTCCGCCGGCGCCCGGGGCCGCGGCTCGAAGTCGAGCGCCACCACCGAGGCGCGCTGCTCGAGCCGGGGTGGGGCCCCGGGGCGGTGCTGGATCACCACCCGCACCCCGGGCGGCGCCGTGGCGTCGGCGCGGTCGAAGGCCGTCACCCGCTGGACCGTGCCCTGGGTCACGGGCTGGATCTGGGTCGGGGCCGTGGGATCCAGGACCGCGCCGGGCAGCGAGACCATGAGTGTGCGCTCGTCCACCGGGATCAGCTCGGGCACCAGGGGAGCGTCGGCGAAGATCAGCAGCCGCTCCCGGGCCTCGTCGACGTCGAGCTCGAAGCCGTAGACGGCGATCTCCGCTCCCGAGGGGGCCGGCAGGGCCGCGGCAAGCCATACGCAGAGGGCGAGCAGCGGGAACGCGCAGCGATGGTGCATCGAGCCCTTCAATTGGGGGGGCGATCGGCCGATTACACAGAGTGACCAACCGCACAAAGGCGTCAACGCGCCCTTGCGAAGAGTCCGGTGGCCAGCCGGCGACCCTGCGGAAGCTCTGAGGGAATCCATGCGCTGCTCCAGATGTCGCCCGCTCGCCATCGCCGCGACGGCCCTGCTCGCCGCCCTGCCGGTGGCCGGAGCCGAGCTCTACCTGGCCGGCGACATCGGCATCGCCTCGCTCTCGGGAGACGGCTCGGGCACCAACGACTTCGTCGGCCTCACCAACACCGGATCGAGCACGGACGAGGCGCCCGTGTACGGCGCGGCGCTCGGACTCCAGTTCCCCCTGAACGCCGCTCTGCCCTGGCGCATGCGGCTGCCCGAATTCGGCATCCCCTACTGGCCGGGTCGGGAGATCCACTTCGACGGCGGCGAGGACGTGCGGTTTCCCGACTGGGGCGTGCGCTTCGAGATCGAGCACCTGCGCGGTCGCAACGTCGATCTGGCCACGGACAGCTTCAACGCCTTCGAGCCCTATCGCTCGAGCATCAAGTCCTGGTCGGTGATGACCAAGCTGCGTCTCGACGTGCCCGTCCGGGCGCCGATCGCGGCGATGTTCGGGCGCGTTCCCTTCCTCGATCCGCTGACGCTCTACGGGGGTGGCGGCGTCGGCCTGGGCGTCACCGACCTCAAGGTCGGCACCGGCGTGCTCGCCGGATCGGACAACGTGAAGGGCCTCGGCTGGCAGGCGATCGCCGGCTTCGGATACACGCTCAACGACCGGGTCAAGTGGAGCATCGGCTACCGCTACACCGACCTCGGCCAGGCGAAGGCGCAGCTCTTCGACGCGACCGGAACCAATCGCGGCCGTTATGCCGTCGATCTCCAGGCGCACGAGTTCACCACCTCGCTCTCCTTCGCATTCTGGCGCCTGCCCTTCCTCGGCGACGAATAGGCACGGTGGGCACGGCGATGCAGTGGGAGGGACGGACGGCGTCCGCGGGGCGCGCAATCGGCGCGCGAGTGTTCCCACGATGAGTCAGCGCGCCGCCGGACCGGTTTGGCCGCTGCGCCGACGGCGCGCGCATCGCGTGCACCACCGGCCGCTCGCCGAGGTGCTGGCGCGTCCGGCCGTGGCGGGCGTCTACCCGGGATTCCGGGCGCCCGAGGACGAGTCGCGCGCGCGCAGCTTCCTGATCGGATCCCTGCTGCTCCACGGGACCTTGTTCGCGCTGCTGTTGCTGCTCGCGCAGCTGGCGCCCGAGATCGAGCCGCGGATCATCGAGCTCACGCTGCTGCGCGACGAGCCCCCGCCGGTCGTGGAGCCGCCGCCCCCGCCGCCGCCCGTGGCGAAGCCCGAGCCGCCGCCGATCGCGCGGCCGGCGCCGGCGCCGCCGCCCAAGCCGGTGCGCCCAAGGCCCGAGCCCGTCGTGCCCAAGCCCGAGCCGGTGGCTCCGCGCAAGCCGTCGCCCCAGATCGACCACCTGGACGCCCTGGCCCCGCCGCCGCCCACTCCGAGCCCCGCGCGCCGACGCCCCGACCTCGCGCCGGAGAAGCTCGATCCCGCGCCGGCGGTCGCGATCGACGGACTCGACGCGCGACCCGGTCCCCAGCTCGATCGGGTCCGGCGCGGCCCCCCGCCGCCGGTCGCGGTGGCATCCCGCACGACGCGCCCGGAGGCGCCCGATCTGGCCCCGGCGCCAGCCCTGGACGCCCCGCCGGCTCCGACGGCCGCGCCCGCGCTCCGGTCGGCTCCCGCCCGCCCCGAGCCGGTCCGGCGCCGCGCTCCGGTGCTCCCGGTCGCCGAGCCGGCTCCGCCCCGTCCTGCGCTGGCTCCGGCCGCGCCGGCCCCGCCTCCCCCGCGGGCGCACGTCGAACGCGCCGCGCCGACCCGGCCCAAGCACACTCCGGTGGTCCAGACCGCTTCGGCGGCCCCGCGCACCCGGATCCCGGGGGTCTCGCTGGGCTCGCTCGCGCCCTGTCGCACCGACGCCCGGGAGCTGGATCTCAAGCAGCGGGTCGTCGCTGCCGCTGGAGATCGTGCTTCGTGCGAGAGCCCGGCCGGCCGATTCCACTTCATCGAGACGAAGAACGTGAACGCGTTCCTGATGGGAATCGAGCGCGCTCCGAGCCGGCGATCGGGAGACCGTTGCGAAGAGCTCACGTACGCACTCGACTGCCTCGCGAACTCCCCCCGAAGGAGCCGCCCATGACGGTCCGGGCCCTGCTGGTCCCGCTGCTGCTGCTGACCTCGCTCCCCGCGCTCGCGGCCGGGGAGTCCGCGTGGTCCGGCTATCTCGACTACGCCTACGTCTACTCCTCGGCGGAGCCCGACGCGCTGCGCCAGCGTCTCGACCAGTACGGCCAGGAGGCGGGCATCCGGCTCGAGGACTACGTGGCGGTGTCCCTCGGCCCGTCGGCGGCGGACTCGGCCGCCGATCCCGAAAGCATCTGGCGTCGGGCGGCGATCGCCCACCTGCTGCTCTATCTGGCCCAGGGCGACGCGGACCAGCTCGACCAGGCGGTGGGCGCGGTCGGCCACCTCTCGGAGGACCTCGAGCAGAGCGAGAACGGCTATTGGTACCACTACATCCTCGCCCACCGCGCCCTCGAGCGCGACCAGCGCTACGACTTCGTCGGCGAGCTGCTCGACCTGTGGCTGCACGTGATCGTTCCGCTCGAGACGCCCTACGAGACGCTCCAGACGCTCTCGCTCTCGGACTCGCCGAACTCGGGCTTCCTCGCCGCGCTGCCTTATCTCTACGAGAGCGTCGCGCGGCTGATCCTGATCCGAAGCCAGGAGATGGGCGTCCAGCACGGACTCGATCCGCTCGCCGCGCTGGTCCGGCTGCTCTACGACGGCCGCGTCGGCGCCCACCCGGACGTGATCCCGGTCGAGCTCTCCTCGCGGGCCTACCTCGAGCGGATCGTGACCCGCCTGGACGGCACCGAGTCCGACGCCGGAAGCCTGTCCTTCACGCTCGCCCTGTTCGAGGCCAGCAAGTACCACGACGAAGCGCGCGCGAAGCTGGCGGAGCAAGGGCTGGACGCGGACACGGTGAAGGCCCTGCGCGTGGCGAGCGGTGCCTACCAGAGCGCCCTCGACCAGGCGAAGACCCTCCAGGGCGAGGCGGCCGTCTACACGCGGGTGCTGCGCCTTTTGGGCGAGGTGTACGCGGCGAAGCAGCGCCTCGGCGTCGACCCGGACATCGAGAGCCCCTTCAGCATCGAGGGCGCGATCGAGGTCTATACCAAGCTCAAGGACGCGGAAGAGTCGAACGAGCTGGACGAGAACGGCTACGGGAACCGCAAGGCCTACCTGGCGGCGATGCACGGGCTCTGGGAGGAGATCCAGGAGACCAGCCTCAACGCGGCCGACTACTACCTGACGCGCGCCGTCGAGAAGCGCAACCTGGCCCAGGACCACGCGCGGAGCGCAGCGCGCATCTACGCGCGCTACCTCGCCTTCTTCCACCGCTTCGCTTCGGGCAAGGGACGCGACACGGTGCCCGACTCCGCCTTCTTCGCCGCCTACGAGGCGGCGCGCGGCTATGGCGACGCCCTGCTCACCTACAGCACCGGTAACCTCTCCCGCGCCGAGCTGGAGCAGGCTACTCAGCGCTACGTCGCAGCCCTGCACCTGTTCCCCTTCGACCGCCAGCTGTGGCCGGCGCTCTCCAACTCGCTGGCGCACCTGGGCCGCGAGAACGACTACCTCGATCTCGCCCGCCCGGTGGCGGAGGCGGTGGCGACCTCGCGTCAGGTCGACAGCTGGATCCGCAACCGCGAGCCCGGCTACGAGACGATCTCGGTGCTGCGCCGCGCCCTCTCGGACAGCCAGGTGCTGGTCTACCTCGGCTTCGCCGAGGCGGAGACCGTCACCCAGCTGGAGAGCAGCCTCGCCGAGCTGCGCGCGAAGCGGGAGGACACCGAGAAGCAGCTGTTGTCGATGACGGCGAAGCGCGACTCGCTCGGCCGCACCGACGCCCCACCGGCCGCGCCCGACCCGGACGTGCGGGCCGCGGCCTCCGCCGCGGTCGACGTGCTGGAGGTGGAGAAGCTCGACCGCCGGATCGACGATACCCGCCGCAGTCTGACGCGGCTCGACAAGCAGCTCGAGGCGCGCACCACGGCGCTGCCGCTGTTCAAGGCCACGCTGGGCACCGAGTCGTTCGCGAACGAGCTCCGGGCCCGGCGCGACCACCCGGTGCACAGCCTGCTGCGCCGAATGTTCTACGAGGACCGATCGTGATCCGGAGGGAGGAAGCGATGGAGATCTCGAACCCGTGCGCGCGCCACCGCGTGGCGCTCTCCCTGCTCGCTCTGGGCGCCGCGCTGGCGTTCGGCTGCGTCTCCGACGAGCGACTGGCCGACGACTGGATGGCCGACACGGCGGCCAGTCGCGCAAGCGCTCCGCTCGGAGGCGAGGCGCTCGTGCAGCGCAAGCTGGACCTCGACCGCAGCTACCGCGACCTCTCCCACTTCGACGCCACGCTCGCGAGCCTGAAGCGGCGAGGCGACCGGAGCGGCGTAGTGATGTTCAGCGAGTTCGTGGACTTCTACGTCAGCAAGCACGTGATCCCCATGCTCGAGGGCGAGTGGCAGAGCCGGCATCCGGAGGTGGCGGTGCTCGACGCAAACGTGCGCTTCGCGGTGGCGGCGGTCTGGGTCGACATGGGCGAGGGCCACAGCGCGAGCCGCATGCTCGACGAGATCGATCGGCGCTACAAGGGACGCGGCGAGATGCTGGTCGGCTACCCGCTCGGGGACCAGGGGACGCTCGCCGAGGGCGTCGAGCAGCTGCGCCAGCGGAGCTGAGCCCCCTCCCCTCGCTCGCTCCCCGGTCCGGCCTTCGGTATAGGTGCGAGCCCATGGGCCAACGGTCGGCGCATCCGCAGCTCTCGAAGAACCTGGTCCTGATCGGCGGACGCGGCTGCGGGAAGAGCTCGATCGCCAAGCGCCTGGCGCGCGCCAACCGCCACTTCGTGCTCTTCTCGCTCGACGGCCTGGTCCGCTACGAGGCGGGCGGCGTCCCGATCCCGGAGATCGTGGAGCGCGAGGGCTGGCCCGGCTTCCGCGCGCGCGAGCTCGCGGTGGTCGAGCGGGTGGCGGCGTTCCGGGGTGGCGCCCTGATCGACGCCGGCGGCGGGGTCGTCGTCGAGCTGAGCGACGCGGGTGAGGAGCGCTACAGCGAGCGGAAGGTGGCGGCGCTGCGCCGCCACGGCCGGCTCTTCTACCTGCGCCGACCGACCGACTACCTCGAGCGCCGGATCGCCGACGACGCCGAGCGCCCGCGGCTCTCCGCGGAAGAGAGCTTCCGCCGCATCATGAAGCGCCGCGATCCCTGGTACCGGCGCGCCGCGCACCACGTGATCGAATGCGACGGCGCCGCGAAGAACGACATCGCCGAAACGATCCTGGACCGGTTCTACGAGGACCTGGGGCTCGAGCGCGGCTGAGGCTTCCGCGAAGGCCCTCGGGGCGACGCGCAGCGAGCCGAAGCCGGGCCCCGCTCGTCTACGCCAGATCGGCCCACACGGGTGCGTGGTCCGAAGCCGTGAGACCGTCCTTCTTCTTGCGGTACTCGCGGTCGATCTCGACCGTCTTCACCCGCTCGAGCACCGGCCGGGTCGCCAGCAGGAAGTCGATCCGCAGCCCTTGCTTCTTGTGGAAGGCGCCGCCGCGGTAGTCCCACCAGCTGAACGCCTGCACGTCGGGGTGCCGCTCGCGGAACAGGTCGTGGAGGCCGGCGGCCCGCAGCGCGCGAAAGCGCTCGCGCTCGGCGTCGGTGTGGAAGATCCGCCCGGCGAGCCGCGCCTCGTCCCAGCTGTCGATCGGGGCCGGACACACGTTGAAGTCTCCACACAGGACGGCCGCCTGGTCGGCGCGATGGCGCTCCTTCCAGTGCGCGACCAGCGCCTCGTACCACGCGAGCTTGCGCGGGAAGTCCTCGTGCCCGGTGGACTTGCCGTTCGGACAGTAGACGGTGGTGAAGGCGATGCCGCCGGCTCGGGCGGTGACCAGGCGCGCGCCGAGCTCCTCCTGCCCCGGCAGCCCGCGCTGGATCGCCTCGAGCGGCTCGCGCGCCAGGATCGCCACCCCGTTCCACGCCTTCTGGGCGTGGACGACGGCCTGGTAGCCGAGGGCCGCCAGCTCTTCCGAGGGAAACTGATCCTCGGTGAGCTTCAGCTCCTGCAGCCCCACGACGTCGGGCCGGCGAGCGTCGAGCCAGTGCGCCAGGAAGTCGAAGCGCGAGCGCAGGCCGTTCACGTTCCAGGTGGCAATGCGCACGTTCACGACACCTCGGGCGCGCTGCCGAGCTTCACCCCGGCGGCGTCGGCGACGCGGCGGAAGGAGGCCTCGGTCCCGGCTACGAAGGCGGCCAGATCCGGCACCAGCGCCCGGTCGGCGTTGAAGCCCCAGCATACCTGCCCGTTGTAGCTGATCAGCGCGATGCCGAGGCCCACGTGCGGGAACAGCGGCACCAGGGGATACATCGCGAGCATCTCGGCTCCGAGCAGATAGAGCGGAAACTGGGGACCCGGCACGTTGGTGACGATCGAGTTCATGCTGCCGCTGATCGCCTGCGCCCCGAGCGACAGCAGCGCGGTGGGCATCAGCTCCAGCACCTGCGTCATCATCTCGACCCCGAGGGCCTGGTGGCTGTCCTTCAGCTCGCGCGTGGTCTCGTGGATCCGCTCCAGCTGACGGAGCGGGTCGGCCTCCTCGAGCGGCAGGCGGATCAGCCACGCCGAGATGCGGTTGCCGAGCCTCCCGCGCTCCTCCTCCCGCCGCACGCTGACCGGCGCCTGCACGCGGAAGTCGATCTCGTCGGGTCGCACTCGCCGCCGGATCAGGAACTCGCGGAAGGCGCCGGTGACCACGGTCAGCACCACGTCGTTGACCGTGCAGCCGAGGGCGCGCCGCAGGGCCTTCATGTCCGACAGCGACGTGCTCCACCAGTCGACCAGCCGGTGCGGCCCGACGCGGGCGTTGATCGGCGTGTCCGAAGAAGGCGCCGTCTGGGCGGCGAACGTGTCGCGCAGGGCGCGCGCCCGCACGCCGAGCTCGCTCCACAGGTTCTCGGTCTCGCGCCGGAACGCGCGCAGGCCGCCGAGGGCGCGGAGCGGCGCCGACAGACGTCGGGTCAGCGCGTCGCGCAGCAGCTCGGCGTCGGTCGGTGCCGGTCGGGGCAGATAGGCGGGCGCGCGGCGGATCGTGCGATCGGGGGTCGCGGACTGGAGGATCTGGCCGATCTCCACGCCGGAGCTGCCGTCGATCATGCAGTGGTGGATCTTGCTGATCAGCGCGAAGCGCCCGCCGGAGAGACCCTCCACCACCCAGATCTCCCACAGCGGGCGCGCGCGGTCGAGGGGCTGGGCCTCGACGCGGGCCGAGAGCTGCTTGAGCTGGGTGTCGCTGCCCGGACGCGGCAGGCTGGTGTGACGGACGTGGTAGTCGAGGTCGAAGTGTTCGTCGTCGACCCAGACCGGCGCGTTCTCGATCGGAATCCAGCGCAGCTTCTGCCGGTAGCGCGGGATCCGGTGCAGCACCGAGCCGATGAAGCGCTTGATCTGGGCGTAGTCGACGCCGCCCTGGGACGTCTCGAGCGGCCCCAGCTCGAAGATCTGCGTCGACGCCACGTGCATGTGCAGCTCGGGGGTCTCGAACAGCAGGAAGGCGTGGTCCTGCACCGGGAGACGTTCGTAGCTGTACCGCGGCACGCAGGCCCTCCTCGCGCGACCCCGAGAGCCTAGACCACCCGGTGGGTCGCGGGCCGGCCCGCGAGCTCGTCGATCACGGCGTCGACGCACAGGCGGCCCATCGCCTCGCGGGTGGCGTGGGTGGCGCTCCCGACGTGGGGCAGCAGGACGACGTTCTCCAGCTCGGCCAGCCCCGCAGCCAGGCGCGGCTCGTCCTCGTACACGTCGAGGCCCGCGGCCGCGATCGTCCCGTCGCGCAGCGCGACCACCAGGGCGGCCTCGTCCACGACCGGTCCGCGCGACGTGTTCACCAGCACCGCGTGGGGACGCATGCGCGCGAGAGCTGTTGCGTCGATCAGGTGGCGTGTCGCGGGCGTCAGCGGGCAGTGCAGGGACACGAAGTCGGAGCGCTCCAGCAGCTCCTCGAGGGACACGAACGCCGCGCTGAGCGCCGACCAGTCCCGGTCCGGATCGCGTTCGCCCGGAATCGGCCGCGCTCGCGAGTGGACCAGCACCTCGCAGTCGAAGCCCCGGTGCAGCGTCGCGGCGACGCGGAACCCGATGCGCCCTGCGCCGACCACGCCGAGAGTGCGCCCGTAGACCGGGTGACCGAGGTGGGCGAGCGGGCCCCAGCGCTCGAAGCGTCCGGCCCGGGTGAAGCGGTCCCCCTCACTGACGCGCCGCGCGGCGTCCAGCAGCAGCGCGACCGCGATCTCGGCCGTCGCCTCGGTGAGCACCCCGGGCGTGTTCGCCACGTGCACGCCGAGCCGACGCGCCGCCTCGAGGTCGATGTTCTCGGTGCCCACCGCGAAGGTGGAGACGACGCGCAGCGGCGGCGTCAGCGCCCCCAGCAACGCGGCGTCGATCCGGTCGCTGAGCGTGCAGACCAGCGCGCTGGCGCCGCGCGCCGCGGCGGCGAGCGCCTCCGGGGCCAGCGGGGCCGCGCCCCGGTGCACCTCGATCCGGGCCTCGGGCAGGCCCTCGGCGAGCCGGCGCAGCGAGGCCTCGGGGATCTCGCGGGTCACGAACACGCGCACGGTGAAGAGAGCCCTACCCGAGGCGGCGGTCGCGCTTCGGGGGAGAGAGCACTTGGAGCGGGACCCGGGCCGGCTCCGGCTCGCCCCGCAAGCGCCCGTACCAGCGCCCCAGGTCCTCGAGGATCAGATAGCTGCAGGGGACCAGGAACAGCGAGACGACCGTCGCGAACAGCACGCCGAAGCCCAGCGACGTGCCCATCGGGATCAGGAACTGGGCGCTCACGCTGCCCTCGAAGAGCAGCGGCAGCAGGCCCGCGAAGGTGGTGAGCGAGGTGAGCACGATCGGGCGGAAGCGCGCCACACCGGCCTCGCGGACCGCCTCGTGCAGGGAGGACCCGTCCTCGCGGCGGCCGTTCACGTAGTGCACGAGCACCAGGCTCGAGTTCACGACCACGCCGGTGAGGGCGACGATCCCCCACACCGACATCATCGACAGGTCGATCCCGCGGATCAGGTGGCCCGCGAGCGCGCCCACGAAGCCGAAGGGGATCACGGCCATGATGATCAGAGGCTGGAGGTAGGAGCGCAGGGGGACCGCCAGCAGCACGTAGATCAGGATGATCGCGAAGCCGTAGTTGCGCAGCAGCGAGGCGACGGTCTTGCGCTGCTCGCGCTGCGCCCCCTCGAAGCTGTAGGAGAGCCCCGGGAACTCGGCGACCAGCTCCGGGAGCGCGGTCTTCTCCAGGTCGGCCAGGATCTCGCGCTCGTTGCCCTCTTCACGGTTCAGGTCGGCGGTCACGTTGATCACGCGCTGGCGGTCGCGGCGCTTGATCGTCGCGTAGCCGCGTCCCTCCTCGGCCCGCGCCACCATCGGGAAGGGCACCTCGCCGCCGTTGGGCGTCCGGATGCGCAGGTTCTGGAGGTCGGTGAGGGAGCGCCGCTGGTCCGCCGGGTAGCGGACCATCACCCGGATGTCGTCCCGCCCGCGCTGGATCCGCTGGGCCTCGGCGCCGTAGAAGGCCTGGCGCACCTGGCGGGCGAGGTCGTCGAGGCTGAGCCCCAGCGTCTCGGCGGCGGGCAGGATCGCGAGCACGATCTCGCGCTTGCCGTCGCGGAACGAGTCGCTGATGTCGCGGGTGCCCGCGTATTCGGCCAGCCTCGTCTTCAGCCGCTCCGCTGCCGCGGTGAGCACCCTCACGTCCGGGGCCTTGAGCTCCACGTTGATCGGGTCCCCGACCGTGAACAGGGCCGACGCGAACACCAGCTCCTCGACGTCGGGGATCGCCGGCGTCGACTCGCGCCACCGCTCGGCCACCTCGTCGGCCTTGAGCGGCCGCACGTCTCCGCCCACCAGCTCGATCGATACCTCGCCCAGATGGCTCGCCACTCCGGTCGGGCCGAGGCTCCCGGGCGGGCCGTCGCCCTCGAGCGAGGGGATCTCGCCGACGGTCGCCATGACGTGCACCACGATCGACTGGCCGCCCACGTCGTACTCGCTGTCGAGCGTCTCCTTCAGCCGCCACGCCGAGGCCTCGAGCTCGTCCACCGCCGCCGCGGTCACGTCGAGCGGCGTGCCCAACGGCATCGTCAGGCGCGCGGAGATGTAGTCGCTCTGAACCGGAGGGAAGAAGCTGAACTTCATCCGGCCGGTGGCGACCCAGGCGAGGGCGATCATCAGCACCGCGATGCCGCCGGCCAGGGTCGCATAGCGCCATTCCAGCGCGCGTCCCAGCAGGGTCCGGTAGCGGTGGTTCGCGAGCGAATCGAGGGCGCCGCTCGTGACGCGCTGGATGCGCTTCCAGCGCGCGCCGATCCCGCGCCCCTGTGCGCCCGGGGTGCCGGGAGTCTCCATCTTCATGTGTCCCAGGTGCGAGGGCAGGACCAGCTGCGACTCCATCACCGAGAAGAACAGGCAGCAGATCACCACGATGCCGATCGCCCCGAACACCTGACCGAAGCCGCCCGGCGCCAGGATCATCGGCAGGAAGGCAGCCACGGTGGTGAGGACGCCGAAGATCACCGGCACCGACACCTCCTGGGTGCCGGCGATCGCCGCCTGGAGCGCCGTCTCGCCGCCGTGCTCCTGGTGGCGGTGCACGTTCTCGCCGACGACGATCGCGTCGTCCACCAGCAGGCCCAGCACCAGGATGAAGGCGAACAGCGAGATCACGTCGATCGAGATGTCGAGCACCGGGAACATCGCGAGGGTGGCGAGGATCGAGACCGGGACGCCGAGCGCCACCCAGAAGGCCAGCCGCAGGCGCAGGAACAGCGCCAGCGTCACGAACACCAGCACGAAGCCCGCGAGCCCGTTGCGCACCAGGATGTCGAGGCGGTCGCGCAGCGACTGGGCCCCGTCGCGCCAGACGTGCAGCGACACTCCCGCCGGCAGGTGCGTCGACGCGTCCGCGACGTAGTCCTTCACCCGCTGCACCAGGTCGAGCACTTTCTGGTCGCCCACCCGGAACACGCGCACCAACACCGCGGGCTCGCCGTCGAAGCGCGCGTAGACGGCGTCCTCGTCGAAGCCGTCGACCACGTTCGCGACGTCGCGCAGGAGCAGGCGCGTGCCGTCGTCCCGGGTCAGGACGACGAGCCGCTCGAACTCCTCCCCGGTGTAGGCCTGCCCCTTGGTGCGGAGCAGGATCTCGCCGCCGGAGGTGCGGATCGAGCCGCCCGGGCGGTCGAGGCTTCCGCGCCGCACCGCCGCGACGACGTCGTCGAAGGTGATGCCGTAGCGCCGCAGGGACTCCTCGGGGACCTCGATCGAGATCTCGTAGCTGCGCGCGCTGGCCACGTCGACCTGGGTGACTTCCGGGAGCGCGGTGATCTCGTCGCGGATGCGCTCGCCCAGCACCTTGAGCGAGCGCTCGGAGGCGGGTCCCGCCAGGGCCAGCTGGAGGGCATTGCGGCGGATGGTGAAGTGGCTCACCACCGGCTCCTCGGCCTCCTCGGGGAAGGTGGTGATCGAGTCGACCTCGTTCTTGATCTCGGCGAGGGCGCGGTCGACGGGATATCCGGAGATCAGCTCGGCGGACACGCCGCAGGCGCCCTCGGTCGCCGAGGAGCTGATCTGCTCGATCCCGTCGATGGCCTGGATCGCCTCCTCGATCCGGATGCAGACGCCCTCCTCCACCTCCTGGGGAGCGGCCCCCAGGTACGCGACGCCGATCTGGACCACGTCGATGTCGATGTCCGGGAAGGCCTTCTGCTGGATCTGCGGCAGCGCGATGAAGCCGCCCACGACGAAGAGCACCATCAGCAGGTTCGCCGCCACGTGGTTGCGCGCGAACCAGGCGACGATTCCCCTCACGAGGCGGCCTCGTCGAGCACGCGCACCTGCATGCCCTCCACGGGCGCGGCCAGGTGCGAGGTGCACACGCGCTCGCCCGGCTCGAGCCGATCGCCGGTGAGCACCGCGGTCTCGGTCTCGACGCGCACCAGCTCCACCTCGCGCTCGCGCAGCCGGTTCTCGTCGTCGATCACCATCACCCGGTTGCCCTCGTAGAGGGCCGAGCGCGGCACCACGTAGGCGCGCTCGAGGCGGCGCCCCTCGATCTCCGCCTCGACGAACAGGCCCACGGCGAGCGGGGTGCCTTCGCCCTCCCCGTTTCGGTTGTAGGGATCGTCCACGCGCGCCACCACGTGCACCATCCGGCTCTTCGGATCGAGCTCGCCCTCGGTGCGCACGATCCGCCCGCGCCACTCGTGCTCGCCTCCGGCGAACTCGGCGCGCAGCACCACCGGGGGGCCCTCGTTCCCCTGCTCGCTCGCGTCCCCGTCCCGGTAGGCAAGGGAGAGGTCGAGGAAGGAGAGCTCGCGGTCGGGGATCGGGAGCCGTATCTCGGCGAAGTCGACCGCGTAGAGCGTCGCCACGCTGTCGCCGCGCTTCACGAACTGTCCCTTGTCGACGTGCTCCTGGCGCACACGTCCGTCGAAAGACGCCGTCAGGACGGTGCGCTCGAGGTCGCGCTGGGCGCGATCCAGCCGTGCCCGCGCCTCGCGCAGCTCGGCCTCGGCCTGCCGGTAGGCGCTCTCGGCGTCGTCGATCCGGGCCTGGCTCGCCACCGACTGGCTCGCCAGCTGCCGCTGGCGGTCGCGCTCCTTCTTCGAGCGCGACGCCTCGCTCTCGGCGCGCGCCACGGCGGCCCGCGCGCTCTCCCGGGCCAGCTCGTAGTCGGAGACCTCGAGCCGCAGCAGCTCCTCGCCGGTGGCGAAGAAGCCCCCGGCCACCAGGGCGGGCGACACCCAGACCACCTCGCCGTCCACCTGGGCGACCAGCTCGCTCTCCGTGCGGGGAACCACGGTCCCGTGCGCCGTCACCGTCAGCTGGACCGGTTCGGGCGTCACGCGCACGGCGCGCACCAGCGGCGCGAACTCCGGCTCCTCGCGGCGCTCGGCCTCGGGGCGCGTCGCGACGAGCAGCAGCACGACCACCAGGCCCAGGCCGAGCAGCCCGAGCGGCACGGCGACCTTCGGATTCACAGCGGCTCCTCGCGATCGCCGGGCTGGGGCGAGACCGGCAACGCCATGGTGCGGCTCCCTACCATAAACGGTGCCGACGCGATTGCCACGGGCACCCCCCGGACGGCATCATCGCGCCCCAGAGAGCGAAGGAGGATCGGAATGGAGCAGCTCGCGGGCAAGGTGGCGGTCGTGACCGGTGCGGCCAGTGGGATCGGGGCGGGGATCGCCCGGGCCTGTGCCGAACGGCGCATGAAGGTGGTGCTGGCCGACATCGAGCTCGATCCGGCGAAGCGGCTCGCGGACGAGCTCGAGGCCTCCGGGGCGTCCGCCTATGCCGTCCGCGCCGACGTCACCGAGCCCGGCGACTGCGAGACCCTGGCGGACGTCACCTTCGCCCACTTCGGGGGCGCCGACGTGTTGTTCAACAACGCGGGCGTCGCCCAGGGCGGTGTGCTCTACGAGCTCGGCACCGAGGACTGGGACTGGCTGCTCGGCGTGAACCTCTACGGGGTCATCCACGGCTGCCGCGCCTTCGTGCCGCGCTGGCTCGAGATCGGACAGCCGGCCCACGTGGTGAACACGGCCTCGGTGGGTGGCTTCCTCTCCGGTCCGATGCTGGGCATGTACAGCACGACCAAGTTCGCCGTGGTCGGCTACAGCGAGGCGCTCGCCCAGGAGCTGGCGGAGAAGCAGATTGGCGTCACTATTTTGTGTCCGGGCTGGACGAACACGAACCTCGGCACCGCCTCGCGCAACCGTCCGCCCGAGCTCGGAACCGCCCCCGATCATCTCGAGATCATCACCCCGGGCATGGCCGAGGGCATGGACCCGATCGAGGTCGGCCGGCGCGCGCTGCGCGGCGTGCGCGAGAACGCCCTCTACGTGTTCACCCACCCCGAGTTCCAGCCGCTGATCGCCCGGCGCTTCGAGCGCGTGATGGAGGCGCTCGAGCGGGGCAAGAAGCCGGTGAAGGGCTAGCGGCCGCTCTAGTCGAGGTAGAGGCCGCCGTTGCTGGCGAAGACCTGGCCGGTCGTGTAGCCGAAGAGCTTCGGGTCGGCGATCGCGGCGACAGTGGCGGCGATCTCCTCGGGCTCGGCAATCCGGCCGACCAGGGTGGCGCGCCCCATCGCCTGGACGCCCGCCTCGCCCACCGCCGCCAGCATCGGCGTATTCACCGGACCGGGAGCGATCGCGTTCACGCGCGCGCGGTAGCTCGCGAACTCGCGCGCCGCCGTCTTGGTCGCCGACTCGATCGCGCCCTTCGCCGCCGTGTAGTCGATCTGTCCGACGTTGCCGTTGCGCGCGCTCACCGAGGAGAAGTTGACGACGAAGCGGTTCACGCCGTCGTCGAGGGGCTCGTTGCCGTTCTCCTTGAACAGCGGGTGCCAGTGCTGCGCCGCGACCTCGCGCATGAACAGGAAGGTGCCGTGCAGGTGCACCGCGAGGACGATCTTGAAGTCGTCGTAGCTCTTCTTCGGGATCCGCGCGTCGCGCGTGACGCCGGCCACGTTGACCACGCCGTTGATGCAGCCCGAGGCCTCGAGGGTCCGGGCGACCGCGGCGCGAACCTGGTCCTCGTCGGTGACGTTGGCCGCCGCGACGATCGGCTTCGGCGCGCCCTCGGCGGCGATCGCGTCGGCCGCCTCGGCGAGCTTCCCCGCGTCGAGGTCCACGAGCACGACCTGGGCGCCGTGGATCGCCAGGCAGCGGGCGACCGCGTGGCCGATCCCCTGCCCGGCCCCGGTGACGATGTGGGTCTCTCCCTCGAAGGCTCCCTCCCGCAGCACTCGTTCCATGGCTCTCGCCGACCTCCCGATTGGTGGGCGCGCGCGGCACCCGATGGGACGGCAGCGTACCGGATCGCGTGGGGTGGTCGGCCCCACGACGGATGCGCTAGGAAGCCCTCCGATGTCGCGACGAATCCTTCTGGCGCTCTCCGGGTTCGCCCTGGGCGTGGCGCTCGGCCCCGCCGCCGGCGCCCGGACGGACGAGGCCCAGTGGCTGATGGAGAGCGGAAAGGCGGAGGACGCGCTGCGGGCGGCCGAGCTCTACGAGGCGCGCGTCGCCCAGGATCCGGAGAGCTTCGAGGCGCGTCTGGGCACGGCGCAGGCGCTCAATCAGACGATGGCGATCCGCACCAACGCCAATCTGCCCCTGGTGGATGGCCTCCAGGACACCGAGGCCAACCGCGCGCTGTGGGCCGAGCTCGCGCCGCGGGCGCTGGAGAACGCCCGCAAGGCTCACGCCCTGCGCGTGGAGTCGATCGAGGCCGCCTCCGCCCTCGCCACCTCCTACATGTTCTACGCCTCGAGCCTGGGCATCATCCGCTCGATCCTCGAGGGATCGGGCAACGAGTACCGGACCAACGCCCAGCGGCTGATCGATCTCGACCCGAAGTACGACGACGCCCTTGGCGACACGCTGCTCGCCAGCTTCTACCTCGTGGCCCCGTGGCCGATCGGCGACGACGACGCGGCCCTCGAGCACTTCGAGCAGGCCGCGCGGCTCGCGCCCGACTCGGTGCGCAACCAGTACGGGCTCGGTGTCTACTGGGCGCGCGACGGCGACGAGGCGCGCGCCCGCCGCCACTTCCAGCACGCCGTGGACATGCCCTGCACGAAGCACAGCGAGCGCCTGGTCTGCGACTGGATGAAGCGGACCGCGCGCGAGGAGCTGGACAAGCTGGCGGACTGAGGGCAAGCCGCGCGCCGCTTCGCTTCGGAGCCCGTTCCGACACGGAACAGGGTTGACCCGGGAGCCGGCGCCATCCCTCCCCTCGAGAGCTCGCTCGACGCGTTGGATGCGTTCCTCGCGCTGCCCGGGTACTCGCTCGCCCCGGGCGAGACCCTCGACCTCCTTCTCGGCCCACGAACTCGGTGCCAGCACCGTGGGCGTCGGCTCGGCGAGAGGCTCGTGGCGCTGCTCGCCGCGACGGGGTGCCTGCTCAGGCGCTGAGCACCTCCCGACCCGCCGCAACGCCCTGACATCTCGCCTCGTTCGCCTATCCTGCGCCCGCGCCGCTATGCGCTAGGGGGATCGGGATGCGTCTCTTCTTCGTCTTGCTGCTCGTTTCGCTCACCGCCTGTGCGCAGGGGGTGAAGACCGCGATCGAGGATCGCATCGCCGAGCACATCATCGAGCACCGCAAGGACCTGACCACGGCGAAGCCCCAGGAGGGCATCACGCGCGGCTCGGTCACCGGTCAGGCCACGGCGCCCGGCTTCGACCACCCGGACGAGTACATCACCGACTTTCCGACGCTGGTGGCGACCAACATGGAGCCGGTGATCCCGCACCCGGACCAGGAAGCCCAGGTGCGCGAGAAGCTCGCCGCGCTCCAGGCGAAGACGGGGCGGCGGCCGAACCTCCTGATCTTCCTGATGGACGACGTCGGCTGGATGGACCCGGGCTTCAACGGAGGGGGCACCGCCGTGGGCAACGCGACGCCCACCATGGACCGGCTCGCGAACCAGGGGCTGATCCTGACCTCGGCCTACTCGACGCCCTCGTGCACGCCGACGCGCGCGACCATCCACACCGGCCAGAACCCGCTGCACCACGGCCTGCTGCGCCCTCCGATGTACGGCGAGAAGGGCGGCATCGACGGCAGCACCACCTTCCCGCGGATCCTCCAGAAGCTGGGCTACACCACCCAGGGAGTCGGCAAGTGGCACATGGGCGAGAACGAGGAGTCGCTGCCCCAGAACGCCGGTTACGACGATTACTACGGATTCCTTGGTGTCTCGGACATGTACACGGAGTGGCGCGACCAGTACTTCAACCCGGAGGTAGCCCTCTCCCCGAAGCGCACCGCGCTGATGAACATCATCCCCTTCGACAAGTCCAACGTGCACTGCACGCCCGCGAACCGGAAGAAGTGCGAGGAGAAGTACGAGATCGATCTCTCCAGCCTGAAGCACCTCGACGACGACTGGCTCGCCTACAGCGAAGCGTTCCTGCGCAGCCGCGCCCAGAAGGACGGACCCTGGTTCCTGTACCACGCGACGCGCGGCTGCCACTTCGACAACTACCCGACCGACGCCTACGCCGGGAAGTCGCGCGCGCGCACCGTCTACAGCGATTGCATGGTGCACATGGACGACGTCCTGGGCAGCCTGGTCGCCACGCTCGAGGAGACGGGACAGCTCGACGACACCCTGATCTTCGTCACCTCGGACAACGGTCCCGAGTGCGAGGTCCCGCCCCACGGCCGCACGCCCTTCCGGGGCTGCAAGGGCTCGAGCTGGGAGGGCGGCGTCCGCGTTCCGACCTTCGCCTACTGGAAGGGGATGATCGTTCCCGGCCGCAGCGACGGCCTCTTCGACCTCGCGGACCTGTTCAACACCGCGATCTCCCTCGCCGGAAAGAACGGCGCCGAGATCGGCAAGGCCGCCGGTCGTCGCTACGTGGACGGCATCGACCAGCTCTCGTTCCTGGTCGGCGACGCCCACCTCTCGAACCGCCGCAGCCGGATCTACACCCTCAACCAGTACTTCTCCGGCGTGCGCATCGACGAGTTCAAGGGGACCGCCACCCTCGAGCTCGAGCACGCGATCTTCGACCGCGGCTACACCGGAGGCTTCAGCGGCGCGCTCGTCACCGAGACCGGCGGCGCGATCGTGACGAACCTCTACACGAACCCGCAGGAGGACGTGAACGTCGGCGTCCGCCACCTCCCGATGGCGGTGATGCTGGGCCAGGAGGGCCAGCGCTACCAGAAGGTCCTCGAGAAGTACCCGATCACGATCAAGGTGGGCTTCTCGGGCAACTGAAGAGGCTCGGACGAATACGCCCCCGGTCCGAGGACCGAGGGCGCTTCGAGGACCTGGAGCACGAGACCGGGCTCGAACCGGAGACCCCCACGTTGGCAAGAGCCGAGGCAGACGAGGAAGAGCGCTAGGTTGCGCTCTCCTAGCCGGCGAGGAGCGGCCACGGCCGGAACCCGCGACGGCGGACGGCACCCCAGCGGAACCAGATCCGCGGGCCCACCGGGCGCGCCGACGCCGCGCCCGGTCGCTTATCCTTCGCTCTGCAAAGGGGGCGTGAGATGGACGACAGCATTCGCGACGAGAAGCGGCGATTCCTGCCCGGGACGGCGGCCAGGCCCGGGCCGGCCCAAGGGATCGCCTCCCCGGCTGATCTCGGCCCACCGAAACGCTCTGGACGAAGACGAGACGCTCGCCCGGCTCCGGGACGTCGCGATCGCGCGGCTCGAAGCCGGAGACCCCAGCTTCTGGAAGCTGCTCCCCGATCACGTCTGGCCGACCAAGCTGGACGTGGACCTCGGTGCCGGGACCCGGGTGGTCTTCGGCTGGCTGAACGAGACCGAATCCATGCCACAGGACTGAATGCCGGCCGTTCACCGGCGGGGGCAGGCTGAGAGGGACGCTCACATCTACACTCGCAGTGTTTGCCCCTGGCTCCGGGTCGCAACGGCTGAGAATCGGCCGCTACCTTGGGCACTTACTCAGCCCAAGCGACCCGACCACGGCGGATTAGGCTGCTCCCGCCCAGAATCGCCACCTCTCCCCTGAACCTGGCCCCATTGTCCTGCGAAGACTCGCAGCCTATTCCCCCGCAGCCAGCCCGAAACCCATGGTCGCACCGCCACTTGCCGTCCCAACCCATTACAATTACTAGCGCCACCTCGCAGTGATCGCGCTCGGGGGGCGCAACCCATTAGGAGTTGGGCGGCACGGGTTGAAGCATGTCGATCCAGCGAATCTCAGACCGAGACGTCGTGACGGCCTTCGTGGCTCACCTGGCCGCACACGGTCATCCAGGGCTCAAAATCGATCGGATCCCGGAAGACGAAGGTGGGAACGATCCGCCCATCGACGCAGTCGCCGGGCCCTTCGCCATCGAGCACACGAGCGTCGATACTGTCGAGAATCAGCGACGCGATGCCTCGTGGTTCATGCGAGGCGCCGGCGACCTGGAGGCCGAGCTCCGGGGGAAGCTGCTGTACCGCCTGAGTATCACGCTGCCCTACGAGGGAATCGAGAAGGGCCAGAGCTGGTCGCAGATCAAGGCGTCGCTGAAATCTTGGATCCTCAGCCGGTCGGGTTCGCTCCCGGACGGTCGCCACGACCTCACCGGGATCAGCGGAGTCCCCTTCGACTTCCAGGCCCTCAAGTCCTCCGACCGCCGGCCCGGGCTCTTCTTCTCCCGGTCCTTTCCTTCAGACGATTCCCTCCCGCAGCGCATCCGGGAGCTATTCGAGCGAAAGGCCCGGAAGCTCGAACCCTATGGCCGAGGTGGCGAAACGACCATTCTCCTTGCCGAGTCCGATGACATCGCGCTCATGAATCAGTTCCTTCTCGTAGACGCGATCCGCCAGGCGTTCGCCGGGTCGCTGCCGGCGGGCGTCAGCGAGATCTGGTACGCCGACACCGCTATTCCGAAGGACCTTGAGTTCCACGACATCACGTCAGAGGTATGTCGCCCGTAGGCGCGCGCGTGCCGCCCAACAAGGCGCTGCAG
>CAZZFT010000057.1:0-28624 GCA_964653555.1 uncultured Spirochaetales bacterium
GAGGGTCGATGGACGCGGGCGAAGCGACGTCGCGCGAGCAGATCCGCGACGTCATCAGCCGCTACAACCACGCCGGAGACCGGGGCGACCTGGACGCGCTGATCCGCTGCTTCACCGAGACCGGTGTCCTCGACCTCGAGGGGGAGGCCGAGATCCGGGGCCGCGCGGCGATCCGGAGCCGCCTCTCCCAGGTGGTGGCGCAGCTCGCCGAAGGGTGCGCGCGCCCCCTGGTCCGCCATCACGTGTCGAGCATCCTGATCGAGCCGACCGGCCCCGACACGGCCCGGGCCTCCTCCTACTTCCTGGTCTTCACCGAGGTGGGCTTCGACCACTGGGGCCGCTACGCAGATCTGCTCGTGCGGGCGGCCGGCAGCTGGGAGATCGCCCATCGCAAGGTGCGCGTCGACGGGGCGGCTCCCGGATCGCGGATGGCCGGCGATCGCCGCGGCGCGCCCGCCGGATCCGAGACGGCGTGAAGGCGGAAGGCGCCGCCCTCGTGACGGGAGCCGGCCGCGGCCTCGGCCGCGCGATCGCCCTCGAGCTGGCGCAGCGCGGCTTCACGGTGCACGCGACGATGCGCGACCCCGGGCACGGCGGAGAGCTCCTCGAGAGCGCTCGCCGCACGGGTGGCCACCTCGTGGTGGAGCCCCTCGACGTGACGCGACCGGAGACGATCGCGATCCCGGAAGGACTGCGCGCGGTCGTGAACAATGCCGGCGTGGACCGCGAATACCTTCCCGTCGAGCACGCCCCCCTGTCTCTGTGGCGCGAGATGTTCGAGACGAACCTGTTCGGCGTCGTCGAGGTGGTGCGGCGCGCGGTGCCGGCGCTGCGTGCCTCGGGCGGTGGAGTCGTCTGCAACGTCACGAGCTGCTCCTATCTGATGGCCGTTCCCTTCTACGCCGCCTACCGCGCCAGCAAGGCGGCCGTGGCCGCGCTCGGCGAGTCGCTGCGCGTGGAGCTCGCCCCCCTCGGCATCCGCGTGCTCGAGGTGCTTCCCGGCCCGATCGATACCGACATGCTCGCCGCCTCGGACCGGCTGCCCGAGGCGGCCGCCTGCTCCGGCTACGAGGCGCTCGCCGGGGCGCTGTGGGAGGGGCGCCGCGCGATGACACCGCTCACTACCGCGGCCGAGACCGCCGCGCGAGCGATCGCCGACGCGATCCTCGACGATCAGAGCCCGCTGCGCGTCGCCTGCGACCCGCTGGGAGCCGGACAGCTCGAGGCGTGGCGCACCCACGGCGACGAAGAGCTGATGCGGGTGATGCTGTCGCTCGGGCGGGAGTAGGGCGTGCGCTGGGTGCTGCTCGCGCTGTCGGTCCTGTTCTCGCTGGTCCTCGCCGAGCTCGTTGCGCGCCAGGTGGTCCCGGAGGTGAATCTGGAGACCGGTCTCCGCGACGGGGGCGTCCTGGTTCCCTACCAGCCCGGCGCGACCGCCGACCTGCTCACCGACGAGTTCCGGGTCCGCTACGAGATCAACCAGTTCGGCTACCGCGACCGTCTGGATCGGCGCGCCGAGCGGACGCCGGGCGTCCCGCGCATCGCGCTGCTGGGCGACTCCTTCTCGGCCGGGTGGGGGGTGGAGTTCAAGGACACCTTCGCGAACCGCGTCGAGCGCGACACTGGGATCGAGGTCGTGAACTCGGCGAAGAACGGCGGCTGCGCGATCTGGTTCGTCCCCCAGGCGCGCTACATCCGCGCGCGCTTCTCCCCCGACTGGCTGCTGGTCCAGGTCTTCGACAACGACCCGGAGGACGACGCGATCTGGAGCGAGCGCTTCGAGCTGCCGATCGGCGAGCGCTTTCGGGAGCTTCCCGAGGAGCTGGGCCTTCACACCTCGCTCCGCCACCGCCTCGCGCGCGCCTTCGACGGGCTGGTGCTGCGCAAGCGAATCCAGCAGCTCAAGCGACGGCTGCGCGGCGAGCAGACGCACAGCACCCCCTACGTGAAGCCCGGCGCGAAGTCGGGGCAGCACATCATGACCCGGGAGGAGGCGATCGCGGCACACGACGTCGTCATCGGCCCCGACGCCCCGATCTCCTCCGGCTTCGCCTTCCACCTCCCGGAGCAGAGCGACGCCTGGAAGGAGAGGATCGCGTGGAACTCGCTGCTGCTCGACCAGATGATCGAGGAGTCCCAGGCGGCGGGCGTGCCGGTGGCCGTGCTCTACATCCCGATCTACCAGACGTTCCTGCGCCCGCCGGCCCCGAACCCGCTGGAGCAGAGCACGCGCGAGGTCGCAGAGCGGAGAGGCGCGCTGTGGCTCGACGCCGGCGAGTACTTCGCCGCCACGCGATCGCGCCCCTGGGAGCTCTACTACGCCTACGACGGCCACCTGAACGCGGACGGCCACGCGGCGGTGGCCGAGCTGCTCGAGCGCGACCTGGTGCCCCGCGTGCGCGGCGGATGACAAGGGCGCGCGGCGCGTTGTAGCGTGGCGCGCACGATTCGGCGATTGCCCCCCGATCCTGGAGGTTTCCGCGATGTCGGCCGATTCCGCCCCCTACGAACAGATCCTCTACCAGGTCGAAGACCCGGTCGCGACGATCACCCTCAATCGACCCAAGGCGCTCAACGCCTGGACCCAGCGCATGGCTGCGGAAGTGAAGCACGCCATCGCGCGCGCCGAGGCCGATCCGGAGGCGGTCGGGATCGTGATCACCGGCGCCGGCCGCGGCTTCTGCGCGGGCGCGGACCTCGGCGACCTGCGCGACATCAGCGAGGGCGAGCGCGGCGTGGCCGATCTCGGGGCGCTGCGCGCCGATCCGGGAGACCCGGAGGTCGGCGCGGACTTCCGCGGCACCTACACGTACCTGATGTCGGTGCGCAAGCCGGTGATCGCCGCGATCAACGGGCCGGTCGCGGGCATCGCGGTGCCGATCGTGCTCTGCTGCGACCTGCGTTTCGCCTCGGAGAACGCCCGGTTCACCCTGGCCTTCTCGAAGCGGGGGCTGGTCGCCGAGTGGGGCTCCGCGTGGCTGCTGCCGCGCATCGTCGGTCCCTCCCACGCGCTCGACCTGCTGTTCTCCTCACGGATGGTGGACGCCGAGGAGGCGTGTCGGATCGGGCTGGTGAACCGGGTCCTGCCCGCCGACGAGCTGCTGCTGGCCACGCGTCGCTACGTCGCGGACCTCGCCGCCGGTTGCTCGCCGACGTCGCTGCGGATCATGAAGCGCCAGGTCTACCAGCAGCTCACCCGCGATCTCGGACCTTCGGAGAAGGAGGCGATTGCGCTGATGGTGGAGAGCTTCGACCGGCCCGACTTCAGGGAAGGCGTGACCTCGTTCCTCGAGAAGCGACCGCCGCGCTTCGGACGGGTGTGATCAAGCTCGTCGGCGCGCTCTCGGAGGCGGGGGCGCTGCCGCGGCTCGCCTCCGCCCACCGGTCCTATCCCGCCGATCCCAGCGACGCGATTCTCGCCGCGCTCGCCGGCCGCCCGGCGCGGCCCCGGCGCCACGCCGGCCTCGTCTGCGCCTGGCCGCAGGGTGAGGCCGAGTGCACGGCGGCCGAGGCCGCGCTCGCGCCCCAGGCTGCGCCGCTGCTCCGCACCGAGGAGATCGTGCACTGGGACGAGCTGGGCGAGCCCGACGCGCAGGCCGTCGTGCTGGCCTACTTCGTCCGCCGCCGAGCCGACCTGTCCTTCGCCGATTTCGCCACCCACTACCGCGAGCGGCACGCGCCGTTGGCGCGCGTCCACCACCCGGGCATCGCCCGCTACGTGCAGAACTTCGCCGTCGCCCCCCAGGAGGCGGCGGGCGCGATCGACGCCGTCTCGGAGCTCTGGTTCCGCAGCGAACGCGAGGCGCGCGACCGCTTCTACCGCGACGCCGAGAGCCGCCGCGTGATCGCCGAGGACGTGGCGCGCTTCCTCGACCTGCGCACCGGCTTCGCCTTCGCGGCACGCATCCGCCCGGGCCCGTAGCCGGCGACCGGGCCTGCAGAAGGGGGCGAGCTTCGGCTCAGCGAGTGTCCGGCGGCGCCGGGCAAGCCGACCTCCCCGCGTGCTCGAGGAAGATGCGGCGCACCTCCTCGATGGTCTGAGGCGCCGCCTGCATCCCCGAGTGGGGGCTCCGCACGACCAGCTCCGAAGCGACGCCTTCGATGTGCGCGCTCTCGAACTTGACGACGCCGTCACTGGCATCCTCGAGAGGTCCGTCTTCGTCCACCGCGATGATGGAGTGCGCGATGACGTCCGGACTCACGGGAATCTGGGCGAGCTCGCGGATGAACCGGTTGTTCGGAGACATGTTGTCGATGCTGGTGGGAACGCGCTCGCCGGTCAGCGCACCGCTCGGTGCAAGGGCGGCGAGATCGGCGCCCACCCGCACGATGTCCGAAGGAAGCCGGACGAGGCGCTGCGCGAGACGGCTCACCAGCTGAGGCCCGGCCAGGTAGCTGCCGCGGTGGGGTGTGGCGAGGAAGATCACGCGGCGCACGAAGGGCAGCGGCTCGACGAAGAGCACGTTGCGCAGCAGCTGCTTGTCCTCGTCCGAGAAGCGCGTCTCCTCGAGAGGCTTGTTGCTGATCCCGCGCCAGAACGCGTCGCCAGCTTCGATCGCGGTCATCTTCGTGAGCAGCCCGCCCTGGCTGTGACCGAGCACGACCATGTCGCGCAGGCAGGGATCGGTGCCCTCGGGGTCAGCGCGATCCACCGCCCGCGTGAGCGCGTCTCGCAGCTGCCAGGCCGAGTAGGCGATCGGCTGCCCCGAGTCGTAGGCGAAGAACCAGAAGGCGTAGCGGTGACGCAAGCGGGGATCCGCGATCAGGTCGTTGACCATGTCCGCCCAGCGCGCGGGGCTCGACGCCGTGCCGTGCACGAAGACGGCGGGGATACGGCCCTCCCGGTAGGGGCGCAGCGCGGTGATTCCGCTCGAGCGCCGCACCCCGAGCGCATTGCCGAGGAAGATCTGGAACTCCTTCTCCCAGAAGCGCGACTCGCTGAGCCCGGCCGCGATCGCTGCGGTCGGCTCCGCCTCCAGCGCGACCTCGCGACCCGCGATCTCGATCCGGTCCACGTCGAGGCTGGCGTAGAGATCCAGCCGCCCCGAGACGTCGCCGGAGCGGATCTGCGCGAGCGGGTCCTCCACGCGCAGCACCGCGGTCAGGGGCGTGTACGCGCTCGGCGCGATCGGAACCGGCTGGTCCTCGCTCGCCGCCGTCGGGCGCAGGGTCGCCGCAAGGGGCGCGCCGATTCCGGCGCGGCGGTAGCGATTGCGGAAGCCCGTCACCTTCAGCTCGGCCGCGGGCAGGAGGCTGTTGATCACGTATCCACCGAGATCCGGCGGATCTGCGACCTGCCCCGAGAAGTGGCCGAAGGGGAGGTCGATGGACGGGTGGCTGGCCATCACGAGCGTTCCGTCCCGCTTGCGGCGGAAGGCGGAGGCGAGCGCCCGGTTGTAGAGGTCCGCCGCGATCCGACTGCGCGGGTCGAGCGGATCCAGGGGCTCGCGCGCCTCCTCGGGGAAGAGGAACGCCCAGGCGTACAGCGCAGCGGCGGCGAAGCGCCCCTGATCGCCGGACTGTTCGGCACGAAGGAACGAGAGCTCCGACAGCGCGAACAGCGCCTCTGCGGGCAGCCCTCTCTGGAGCGCGAGCTCGTGCAGACGCTCGAGGGTGGCGTCCGGATCGTCGTAGAACGGTTCCACCAGCTCGTAGCGACGGAGCTCGAGCAACGAGAACGGGCTCGCCTCGTCGGAGGAGAGAGCGCTCTGGGTCAGATAGCGCCGGATCTCCCGCGGACTGGCGGGCGACACGCTCACCGGACTCGCGCAGGCACTCGCCACGGCGCCGAGCAGGATCAGCGCCTGGGGCCACCACCGGGTGCGTCTGGACACGTGCATTGGCTAGCACGTCCAGACCCCGATTACCCCGCCACCGGAACCCTTCCGGCGTCGAACGATGATCTCTGACGCACCACGCCCCATCGCACGGAACGCCGTCCTAGAGGCGATCGAGGATCTCCGCGCGTCGTGCGCGGTACTCCGCCTCGCTGACGGCGCCCGCCGTCCGGAGCGCCTCCAGCGAACGCAGTGCCTCGACCACCGGCCGCTCCTCGAGTTCCTCGCGCAGCACGCGCTCGCGAAGCGCGCGCCACTCATCCTCGTCGAGGAGCCCCTCGCTGCGCAACGCCTCGATTTCCGCGAGCCGTTCCTCGGCCGAGCGCGGCCGAGCGCCTTCCGGCGGCGCCGGGGAACTCCGAGCAGCGTCCGTGGCTGCCGGCGCTGCGCGGGCAGCGGGACTCTCCCCGACAGCACCGGGGCACGCGAGCTGCGCGACGATGCCTTCGTTGGCCGCGCGGAGATCGAGATCCCTCACGAGATCCTCGCAGCCCGGGTGGCGCAGGACGATCTTTCCGTAGACGGGTGCGAGCTCGCGCGGGTAGTGGACGGGGAATACGCGGGCGTCCTCGACGTCGAGAGGCGTCGTGCCCAGCCGCTCCCCCATCGCAAACACTTCGGCGCCGGCCGGGACCGATTCCACGCGCGTCGACCCACTGCTCGAAGCGACCAGGCGACCCCCCAGACATGCCCCGGCCAGCAGCGCCATGGCGCTGGCTCCGACGGCGCGGCGTCGGGCGGCGCGAGCGGTTCGCTGCGCGTCTCTCACCAGTTCAGCCAGGCCTGGAGAAAGAGCGTGTTGTTGTCCGAGGCATCCCGGTCCGAGCCGTCGTAATCGTCGCGACGGCCGTTGAACGCGAAATACGCGGTGTACTGGAGAGTGAGCCTCGTGTTGAGCCACGGGTTGTAGCTCACCTGGGCCACGAGGCCGTTGCTGTTCGGGCTCCCGTTCGCGCTGCCCGAAACGGGTTCCGGTGCGAACAGCACGTCATCCTCGTTCCCGAACGTGACGAAGGGCGAGAGCGTGAACGCGAAGTGCTGGCCACGGAAGTAGGTCGCCGCCAGCCGGAACTCGTTCAGATGGGTATGGCTGTGCTCGGAGTTGCCGGGGCCCCAGTGGGAACGCTCATAGACCCAGCGCGCGAGGATCTGCGCCACGTCCGAGCCGATCGGTTGCTGGAGCTCGAGGTCGAAGCCGAGGTCGGTGAAGGTGTTCCGGGCACCCCCCCCGTCCGGGTCCTGGCGAGCGAAGAGCCCGAAGTGGCCCAGCACCAGGTAGGTGTCGCCCCAATCGTGCTGGATCGCCACGCGCCAGTAGGGAGCCACGCCGTTGATCGTGCCCTCGCGCACCTGCGGGCGCTCGACCCCGAGCGGTGCCGTGCGGTACGCCCCTGCCTCGGCGTAGACCAGGTCGTCGAACAGACCGTAGGCAGTGAGGCCCGCCACCTCCTGGGCGAGACCACCTTCGATCAGCGGGCTCGCCGCGGGCGTCGGCGCGCTCGGCGAGGATGCGAAGGGGTAGCCCCATGCCGGGGTGCTATTCCACGGATCCGTGACGGTGGGGTTGTTGTTGAGCGACACACCCCAGACCACGGGCATCGACAAGATCTCCGCCGTGTCTGCGAAACGGATGTCCGTGTTGTCGAAACCGAACTTGTCGTCCTCTCCTGCGTAGGTCAATTGGACGAAGGATCCGATCCGGGGAGTCACCCGGCCGGCCAGGAAGAGGCTCACCTGGTCGGGAAGCTCCACGTTCGTGTTCTTGCGATTCGGCTCCCCCTTGGTCGTGTTGGTGAGGTCCGTTTGGAACATGACCGAGAGGAGCGATGCCAGCGGCAGATCCAGGAGCTTTCGCTTCTGCGCATCTTCCTCGCTGATGGTGGGCTGGGAGGTCATCGTGTAGCCCAACAGCTTGAACTCGCGGCCGAAGGAGTTGAGGACGGGGAACTGCACGTGGCAGCCGTTGCAGGGCATGTTCATCTGGCGCGCGAAAGAGGGGATCGCGCGGGCCGGCTCCGTCCCGGCAAGGGTCCCAGCGACGGCCAGCGCGAAAGCGAAGACGGACCAGCGAGAGCCAGCTCGAGAGGCTGCGATCACGGTATACCTCGACTGCTCTCCCCCCTCTCCCGCAGATCATCGCATGATCCGGCTGTCGCCCACGCGCTTCGTCCAGATGGGGCACGCCCACCGCGCGAACGCGGTCCGCGCCGCGGGGGAGATCCCCTACGCGCCTGGCTTCGACCTGCGCGCCGGCTTCGCCTCCCGGCCCGCCGCTGGCCGCTCTGGCGGACTAGCTCTCCGGCAGCGGGATGAACTCGGTCTCGCCGGGCACGGACGGGAAGCGGCCGTCGGCCCAGTCGCGCTTGGCGCGCTCGATCCGGTCGGCCGAGCTGGAAACCAGGTTCCACCAGATGTGGCGGGGTCCGATCGGGTCGCCGCCGATCGCGATCACGTGGCTCCGTGCGGCCGCGCGCAGCCGCGTCCCGGCGGCGTCCTCGAGGACGCCCATCGTGCGCGGCGCCAGCACGCACTCGCCGATCGCGATCTCGCCGGCGACGACGTAGAGACCGAGCTCGCGGGCCGCCGGGAGCACGAGCTCGCTCGCGGCGGGCATCCGAAGCTCGAGGTAGAGGGTCGGCGCGTAGGTGCGTACGGGAGAGCGGAGGCCGAAGGCCTCGCCGAGCACCACCCGCACGCGAACGCCGTCCCGTTCGGTCTCGGGCAGGGACCCCTCCGGGTGGTGTTCGAAGGCGGGCTCGATCTCCTCCTGCCCGTCGGGCAGCGCCATCCACGACTGGATGCCGTGCAGGCGCGGGCCACCGCCGCGCACGGCCGGGTCGGTGCGCTCGGAGTGCACGACGCCACGACCGGCCGTCATCAGGTTCACCGCGCCCGGGCGGATCGGCTGCACGAAGCCCAGGCTGTCGCGGTGCACGATCTCGCCCTCGAAGAGATAGGTGACGGTGGACAGACCGATGTGGGGGTGGGGTCGCACGTCGATGCCCTTGCCCGGGTCGAAGTGCACAGGCCCCATCTCATCGAAGAAGATGAAGGGCCCCACCATCCGCCGCTTGCTCGAGGGCAGAACGCGGCGCACGCTGAAGCCGCCGAGGTCGCGCTCGTGCGGTGCGATCACGAGGCTCACGCGGCCCTGACGGCCTTCGCACTCGGGCTCTGCGGCGCGCTGCCAGCTCATCGCGCGCCAGTTTTCCACGCCCGCGCCGAGCGCACCACCGGTGCCGGGGTTCCGCTGCCGGCGACGGCCGGGTACCGTGGCCCGGTCGCGTCATGCCTGGAGTTGCGGTCACCCTCGCCGTGCCCGTCTAACGAAGGCGAGGCCTTCGTCGCAGAGACGCTCCGCTCGCTCCGAGAGCAGTCTCACGAGGATCTGTGCATCCTCGTCTCCGTGGACCGATCGTCGGACGCCTCGCTGGAGGTGTGTCGGACCTTCCTCGACGACTCCCGGTTCCGGGTGTTCGCGCAGCCCGTGCGTCTGGGATGGGTCGGCAACGCGAACTGGCGTAGACGCGGGCCGATGTCACGACCCCGCGTCGAGATCGATGCCGGAGCGGAGGCGGCCCTGGTGAACCCAGGTCGCGAAGGTCGGATCGCCGGTCAGCTCCGCGACACGCTCGTCGTAGCGCGCGATGTCCTGCTCCCCGACCCGATCCCGCCACTCGCCCGAGCCGCCCGTGCGGAAGAACGCCCGACGGTCCTTCCAGTGGTCTTGCGTCACGCCGGGCGCGAGCTCGTGGGCGCGGGCGCGCATCCGCTCGAGGCCGGCCTCCGCAGCCAGCTCGCGGGCGCGGCCCGGCTCGAGCGGGAGGCCCAGGACCCGCGCGAGGCGCTCGATCTCTCCGGGGAGGTCGGCCTTGTAGTCCGCGAAGTGGAAGAGGGAGACGTTCGGTGCGCCGCGCATCTGCCAGCCCGTGTGCAGGTGATGCAGGACGTTCGCGAGGGCCGGCCGGTAGTCGGTCGGCGACGCCTCGTGCTCGACGAAGTCGCGAAAGCGCTCCGCCGGGTCCTCGCTCGGCGGCGCGGGCCTCCCGCGCTCCTCGAGATCCGCGTTGCCGACGGCGGCCTCCCGCGCGGCCAGGAACACGTCGAAGTCCATGTTGGCCATGTGGTACTCGAGCGAGATCGAGACGTCGCGCGGGTCCCGCCCGACCACGAGATAGGTCACGCGCTCGTCCCAGGGCAGCCCGTCGAGCGGAGTGTGCGTCTTGATGAAGCGGCGGTGGGTCTGCGCTCCGAGCAGGGCGTGGACCTCGGACTTCGAGTGCGTCGAGACGTCGAGCCAGGGCGAGAGTCGGTCGAGCGTCGCGGGCAGCTTCGGGCCGTCGAAGATCAGCATCGCGCACAACATCTGCGTCCAGGTGGTCCCGCTCTTCGGCGGCGTGCTGATCACGATGTCCCCGGGGCGGAACGCGAACCCCTCCCACCGGGCGCTGTCGAAGATCGGGCTCCAGTACCGGATCCGTTCGCTCATGGGACCCTCGGTGAGTTGCGGGGCGCAGGATATCCCGATTCGCGGCGCCGCGTCCCGGTCCAGCGAGCTGATAGAATGCGCCGCGTGTCGCCCGTCACCGCTCGCCCCGCACGGTCCAGCGCGTGATCGTGCTCGGCCTCTCGCAGGTCAGCCCGCACGATCCCTCCGCCGCCCTCCTCGTGGACGGACGGGTCGCGGCCTGTATCGAGCAGGAACGGCTGTCGCGACGCAAGCACGCGATCGGCGAACGGGCCACGAGCGCCGCCGCCGCCTGTCTCGAGGTCGCGGGCCTGCGCATCCAGGACGTCGATCTCGTGGTGATTCCCCACAGCTTCGAGAACATTCGGCGGCTGCGCTTCGCGGGCTTCCGCAGGGGTCTCGGACGACGCGGTCGCAAGGGCTGGCAGCTCCTGATCAAGAACGACCGCCGCGGCCGGCGCGCCCTGCGCGCCGCACGGGAGAGCATCACGCAGCTCGGCGGCGACCCCGACCGGCTGCCCTTCGTGAGCGTCGAGCACCACCTCGCCCACGCCGCGTCCTCCTTCTTCTTCTCGGGGATGAAGAGCGCGGCCCTGCTGACCGTGGACGGAGAAGGCGAGCTCACGACCACCCTGTTCGGAGAGGCCGATCTCTCCCGGGGCGTACACCCGCTGCACGAGATCACGCGGCCCGACTCTCTGGGCCTGTTCTACAGCAGCATGACCGAGTACCTGGGCTTCCAGAATCTCGACGGCGAGTACAAGGTGATGGGCATGGCGCCCTTCGGCGACCCGGGCCGCTGCGACCTCGGCGACATCGTCCGCTGGGGCGACGGCGACTTCCGGATCGACCTCGACTACGTGCACGCCCCCCGCGCTCTCCGCTACCAGGGCAAGATGTTCTCGCGCAAGCTGGTCGAGCGCTTCGGTCCGCCGCGCGAGGGCGACGGCCTGGCGGAGCCCTACATCCACGTCGCCGCGGCCACGCAGCGGGTGCTCGAGGAGGTGACGATCCATCTGCTCGAGACCCATCTCGCCGACGTGCTGCGCCGCAACGGGGGCCGACTGTGCTTCGCGGGCGGCTGCGCCCTCAACGTCGTGCTGAATCGCAAGCTGATCCAGCACCCGCTCGTGAGCGAGCTCTTCGTCCAGCCCGCCGCAGGCGACTCGGGCCTCTCCCTGGGCGCGGCGGCGAGCGCGGCGCACGCCCGGGGCGAGGCGATCGAGCCGATGCTCCACCCCTACTACGGCCCGGAGTACACGTCGGAGAGGGTGGCCCGCGTGCTCGCGGGATCGGGGCTGCCGTTCGCCCCGGTGCGCGACCCGGCGGAACGCGCCGCTCGGCTGCTGCACGCGGGCCACGTGGTGGCGTGGTTCCAGGGTCGCATGGAGTGGGGGCCGCGGGCACTCGGAAACCGCTCGATCCTCGGCAACCCGAGCGTGCGGGGAACCGCCGACCGGATCAACGAGCAGATCAAGTTCCGCGAGGTCTGGCGGCCGTTCTGTCCGTCGATCCTGGAGGAGCACGCGCGCGACGTGCTCGAGGCCGAGCACGAGTCGCCCTTCATGACGTTCAGCTTCCACGTGCGACCGGCCTGGCGCGAGCGCGTGCCGGAGATCGTGCACGTGGATGGCACGGCGCGCCCGCAGTTCGTGAGCCGGGAGACGAACCCGCTCTTCCACCGCCTGATCGAGAGCTTTCGCGAGCTCTCGGGCTGCCCGCTCGTGATCAACACGTCGCTCAACCGCCGCGGTGAGCCGATGGTGTGCTCGCCCGAGGACGCCGTCGCGATGTTCCAGGGCTCCGGGCTCACCCACATGCTGCTGGGCGACGCGCTGGTGGTGAAGCCCGGCCACGAGGCCGACCTCGGCGCCTGAGCGTCGACGGACGCATGCCCGCGACCTGTTAGAATGCGCGCCGTGTCGCCCGCCACTGCGCGCCGCTGGCTCTGGCTCGCTGCCCTCGTGACGATGCCGGTCCCTTTCTATCTGGGGCAGGTCGAGTGGGCCCCGGTGATGCGGCTGGCCTTCCTCACGTCGCTGTTCAGCGCGGTGGTGCTCGCCGAAGGGGGCGACACGATGACCCTCTTCACCCTCCTCGGCTGGGTGCAGACCGCCGTCTATGCCGGCCTGTTCTTCCTGGTGGCCCACGTGGCCTCGCGCCTGGTGTCGAAGATCGGCGCGCCGCCGCTGCGGGTCGCGGCGGTCGGCACGGTGGTGTTTCTGCTGGTCGTCTCGTCGTTGCTCCCGATCTACGAGACGCCGCTCTCCAGCACGCACCTGCGCTCCGACCTGTGGCAGCTCTTCGAGTGAGGCGACGCGTCGGACTCGCCGTGGGACTGCTGCTGGCGGCGCTGGCGAGCAACGCACCCGCGATCACGCGCACCGAGGAGCGCGATCCCTGCGCTCTCCGCGATCCGCTGCGCCGCCCGTGGTTCGGCGACCTCCACGTGCACACGGGATACTCCCTCGACGCCAGCACCCAGGGCACGCGCACGCGCCCGGAGCAGGCCTACGCCTTCGCGCGCGGCGAGCCGCTCGGGCTGCAGCCCTTCTCGGCGCGCGGCGAGCCCGGTCGGACCGTCCAGCTCGCCCGCCCGCTCGACTTCGCCGCCGTCACCGACCACTCCGAGCTGTTCGGCGAGGTGAACCTGTGCCGGACTCCCGGCTCGCCGGGCTACGACTCAACGGTGTGCGTGATCTACCGCGGCTGGCCTCGGCTCGCCTTCTTCTTCATGAACGCGCGGCGCTCCCCGCGCTTCTCCTTCTGCGGCGAGGACGGGCGCCGGTGCGTCGAGGCGGGGCGCGGCCCGTGGAACGAGATGCGCGAGGCCGCCGAGGCGGCCTACGACCGCAGCGCCGAGTGCCGCTTCACCACCTTCGTCGGCTACGAATGGACCAAGTCGGTGGAGACGGCGGCCAACCTGCACCGCAACGTGATCTTCCGCAACGCCTCGGTGCCGGAGACGCCGGCGAGCGCCGTCGACGCCCTGACTCCCGAGGACCTGTGGGACGCCCTCGACGCGACCTGTCGCGAGGCGCTGCCGGGCTGCGACGCGCTCGTGATCCCCCACAACTCGAACCTCTCCGGCGGGTTCATGTTCGCTCCGGAACAGCTGCGCAGCGGCGAGCCCTTCACCGCCGACTATGCCCGGCGCCGCGCCGAGAACGAGCCACTGGTGGAGATCATGCAGCACAAGGGCGACTCGGAGTGCCGGCTCGGCGCGGGCACGAGCGACGAGCTGTGCACCGACGAGCTGCTGCCCTACGACACCTTCATGGGCCGCTTCCTGCCCCTCGCCCGCCACGTGCCCTCCGCGATCAACTTCACGCGCACCGCTCAGGGCGCCGGGCTCGAGCACGAGGTGCGCCTCGGCGTGAACCCCTTCCGCTTCGGCGTGATCGCCAGCACCGACACGCACCTGGGGACGCCCGGGCTCGTCGAGGAGCGCGGCTATCCGGGCCACGGCGGCGCCGGCATTCCGATCGGCGATTCGCTGCCCGACGCGCTGCTGGATCCGATCGAGTACAACCCGGGCGGCCTCGCCGTGATCTGGGCCGAGGAGAACTCACGCGACGCGTTGTTCGAGGGGCTGGCGCGGCGCGAGACCTATGGCACCAGCGGGCCGCGCATCGCCTTCCGCTTCTTCGGCGGCTGGAACTTCGACGAGAGCCTGTGCGGAGGAGGCGAGTTCGCGGCGCGCGGCTACGCGGAGGGCGTGCCGATGGGCGGCGTGCTGCCACCGCCTCCCTCGCCCGACGCGGCGCCCGCGTTCGCCGCCTGGGCGCTGCAGGATCCGGGCGTCTCCGAGGCGCCGGGCGCGCCGCTGCAGCGGCTGCAAATCATCAAGCTGTGGGTGGAGGACGGCTCCGCGCGCGAGGCGGTGATCGACGTGGCGGGAGATCCCCGGAGCACCGCCAGCGTCGACACGGACACCTGCGAGACCTCCGGAGAGGGCGCCGCCCAGCTCTGCCGGGTGTGGCGCGACCCGGACTTCGATCCCGACGAGCACGCGCTCTACTATGCTCGCGTCGTCCAGAATCCCACCTGCCGGTGGAGCACTCTCGCCTGCAACGCCGCCGGCGTGCGCTGCGAGGATGGGGCACGTCCGGGCTGGGAGGCGTGCTGCGACGAGTCCTATCCGAAGACCGTCCAGGAGCGGGCCTGGACCTCGCCGATCTGGTACACGCCCGCGAAGCCCTGAGGCGCGCCGCGAGGAGGAAGCCATGGCCGACGCCCTGATCACGCTCGAGTACGACGGTCCCGTGGCTATCCTCAGCAACAACCGGCCCGAGAAGCACAACGCGGCCAACGACGAGATGGACGCCCAGCTCTGGGCCGCCCTCGCCGAGCTGCATTGCCGCGAAGACGTGCGCGCGATCGTGTGGCGCGGCAACGGCAAGTCCTTCTCCTCGGGCCGCGACACCACCCAGCTCGGCGTCCGCACCGAGGACGTCTCCAACCTCGACTTCATCGAGCGCGGACACGCAGGAACCCAGCAGTTCTTCACCGTGCCGGCGCCGATCGTCGTGGCCCTGAAGGGCTGGGTGATCGGCGGCTCCTTCGAGCGAGCGCTGCTCTGCGATCTGCGCATCGCCGGCGAGAGCGCGCGCATGCGGCTGCCGGAGATCCAGCACGGCGTCGTGCCCGACTCGGGTGGCACGGCGCGGCTGTTCCAGATGGCGGGTCACGGGCTGGCGGCCGACCTCGCGCTCACCGGCCGCGTGCTCGACGCCCAGGAGGCGCTGCGCCACGGGATCGTGTCGCGCGTGGTGCCCGACGACCAGCTCGACGCCACCTGCCTCGAAGTCGCCCGCGAGATCGCGAGCCGTCCCGCCTTCGCGGTGAAGATGTTCCGCCGCACGCTGGCGCGGATGGCGGACCCCCTGGTGCGGGCTTCGATCCAGGAGGAGGCGATCACCCAGGTGCTGACCCAGGCCTCGGACGACTACGCCGAGTTCAAGGCCGCGCGGGCGGAGGGCCGGGATCCAGTGTACCGGAGGCGTTAGGCGGAACTGGAGGATGCCGGCTCAGTCGGCGGCGAACAGGCTCCAATCGCCCGGGATGCCCTTGAGCTTGCGGACGCCGCGCTCGGAGAAGACGAGTCCCGAGCCGACGACCAGGTCCTTCACCGTGCTCGAGACCCACACCTCGCCGGGCGCGGCCTCGGCCATCACGCGCGCGCCGGTGTGGACCGCGATCCCCGCGACCTTCTCGCCGGCGCGCTCGCACTCCCCGGTGTGCACGCCCGCGCGCACCTCGAGTCCGAGTGCGCGCAGCTCGTGGCGGATGCTCTTCGCGCACTGGACGGCGCGCGCAGGCCCGTCGAAGGTGGCGAAGAAGCCGTCGCCCGCGGTGTCCTGCTCCTCGCCCCGGTAGCGCGCGAGCTGCGCGCGAACCGCGGCGTGATGCCGCGCGATCAGCTGGCGCCAGGCGCGGTCTCCGAGCGCCACCGCGCGCTCGGTGGCGCCGACGATGTCGGTGAACAGCACCGTCGCCAGCACTCGGTCGACCTCGACCGGAGCGCGCGACCCGGTGAGGAACTCCTGCATCTCGTCGACCAGGCGCGCCGTGTCGCCGCTCCAGGGCGCGTGGTCGTCGCCGGTCAGCTCGACGTAGCGCGCGCCCGGGATGTTACGGCCGAGCCAGCGGCCTCCCACGGCGGGGATCAGCGCGTCGTCGGTGCGGTGCAGCACGAGGGTCGGAACGTGCAGACCGCGCGCCACCGGACGGGTGTCGAGCTCGCCGATCCAGCCGAGATACCGGAGCGCGGCGCGCGGGCCGATCGTGGCCCGCTCGAAGCGCCCCATGAACTCGCGCGCCTGCGCGACACCCGAGAGCGAGGGCGTGGTGACTTCGAGCATGCCGCCCTCGCCCCAGTGATTCTCGACCAGGTCCCGCAGGCGGGCCATCCGCTCGCCGAACGCGGCACCTTCGGGGTAGTCGGGCGCCTCGCTCACCCGGGCGAACGTTCCGAACAGCAGCAGCGCCTGCACGCGCTCGGGGTAGCTGGCCGCGAACACCATCGCGAGCGAGCCACCCTCCGAGAAGCCCAGCACGGCGGTGCGCGTGGAGCCGACGGCATCCAGCACGGCCCGCAGGTCGTCCATCCGCTCCTCGAGCGTGGAATCGACCACGTCGCGGTCCGAGACTCCGGTCCCGCGCTTGTCGAACAGGATCAAGCGACAGAAGCGGCTGAGACGCTTCACCCACGCTTCGAAGCCCAGCATCTCCCAGTGGAGATCGAGATGGGAGATCCATCCCGGCGCGACGATCAGGTCGAGCGGTCCCTCGCCGACCACCTGATAGGCGATGTGGACGTCGCCGCTCTTCGCGTAGTGCGTCTTCGGCCGGGCGAGGGAGGTCTCCGGCATGGCTAGGTGGTGACGCTTCCGCCGTTGAGCTGGATCGTCTGGCCGGTCATCCAGCCGGCCTCGTTCGAAGCGAGGTAGACGCAGAGCGCTGCGATGTCCTCAGGCTGGCCGAGGCGACCGACGGGAACGGTCTTCGCCAGGTGCTCGGTCACCTCGGGCTGGCGCTGGTTGTCGATCAGGCCGATCGCGATCGCGTTGGCCGTGACGCCGGACTTCGCCGACTCCAGGGCCAGGTGGCGCATGAAGCTGATGCCGCCGCCCTTGCCCGCGGCGTAGGCGGAGACGCCGAGGGCGAGTCCGACCGTCCCAGCTCCCGAGGAGATCGTGATGATGCGACCCCAACCGCGCTCGCACTGCCCCTCGATCACCGCGCGGCAGCAGTTCATGACGCCGTAGAGGTTCAGGTCCACGAAGGGCCGCCACTCCTCGGGGGTCATCTCGCGGAAGGGCTTGATTCCCATGCTCGGCGGGACGCCGGCGTTGTTGACGAGGACGTCGACCGGACCGAGCGAGGCCTCGGCCGCCGCGAACCCCTCGCGCACGGCGTCGACGTCGGTCACGTCGAACGCGAAGGCCCCGGCGCGGCCGCCCGCGCGCGCGATCGCGCTCTCCGTCGCCTCGGCTCGGCTCTTCTCGAGATCGTTCACGGCCACCAACGCGCCCTGCTGCGCCAGCATCCGGGCGATCCCGGCGCCCACGCCCTGACCGGCTCCCGTCACGAGGGCGACCCGACCGGTGAGATCGAACATGGGCTTCCTCCTGGGACCTACGGCCGCGGCGCGTAGGCGCGTGGACCGCGCTGGAGCGCGAGGACGGGCTGGATCTCGTCGATCCAGTCGCAGAGCGCGGCGCGCGTCTCGCGCGGGTCGATCAGGTCGTGGACGCCGAAGTCCTCGGCGCGCGGAAACATCGACTGGGCCCGGGCGTACTCGGCCTCGAGTTCGCGGCGCCGCGCCTCGGGATCGGCTGCGGCGGCGATCTCGCGGCCATAGGCCAGCTCGACGCCGCTCTCCAGCGGCAGCGAGCCGCTCTGGGCCGAGGGCCACGCCACCACGGTGCCGCGCGGACCCAGGTGCAGGCCCGCCGCCACGCCGAAGCTCTTGCGCACGATCACCGTGAACCAGGGCACCTCGCTCTGGTTCACCGCGAACATCGCCTCCATGCCGTAGCGGATCGTGCCGGCCTTCTCCGCCTCGCTGCCAATCATGAAGCCCGGCTCGTCCATCAGCGACACGATCGGCAGATGGAAGCCGTCGCACAGCTCGACGAAGCGGCGCAGCTTCCGGGCGCCGTCGGCGGTCATGCTGCCGCCGTAGATGTAGGGATCGTTGGCGAGGACGCCCACCGGGTGGCCGGCGACGCGGGCGAGCCCGGTGATCTGGGTCCGTCCGTAGCCGGGCGTCATCTCGAAGAAGGAGCCGACGTCGACCACCGCCTCGACGATCCGGCGCATCTTGTAGGCGCGGCGGCTCTCACACGGGACGATCGCGAGCAGCTTCTCCTCGGCGCGCTCGCGGGAGTCGTCGCAGCGCCGGACCGGCGGCGCCTCCCAGACGTTCGAGGGCAGGTAGGAGAGGAAGGCGCGGATCTGGCGCCAGACGTCGGCCTCGTCCTCGGCCACGTTGTCGACCACCCCGCTCCGCCCGTGGATCGCCGCGCCGCCCAGCTCCTCCTTGGCGAGCTTCTCCTTCGTGGCGCGCGCCACCAGCGCCGGGCCGCCGATGAGCACCTGCGCGGTGTCGCGCGTCATCAGCGAGAAGTGGGCGGCGACCAGGCGCCCGGCGGGATAGCCGGCCACGGGTCCGAGCGCGGCGGCCACCAGCGGCACCGTGGACCGCGCCTCGAGCAGCGCCAGGTTCGAGGTGGCGCCAGCGACGAAGTCGTAGCCGGAGCGACCCCGAACGCCGGTGACCCCGGAGACGGATGCGCCGCCGGCCTCGAGCAGACGCACGTTCGGCACCCGGCGGCGCGCCGAGAGCCGATCGGCGTACTCGGCCTTCGCCATGCCCGCCGGGGAGTAGGCGCCGCCGCGCAGCGTGAAGTCGTCGCCGCACACGACCACCGGGCGGCCGTCGATCCGGGCGGTCCCGATCACGGCGTTGGTCGGCTGGAACTCGATCAGCTTGCCGTCGGCGTCGGTCTCCGAGGTGCCGGCGATGCGCCCCTGCTCGCGGAAGCTGTCCTTGTCGACCAGGGCGTCGATGCGCTCGCGCACGGTCAGGCGACCGCGGGCGTGCTGCTTCGCGATCGCCTCCTCGCCGCCCAGCTCGCCGGCCGCCTCCCGGCGACGGCGCAGCTCCTCGACCTCGCGCTCCCAGCTCATGGCCGCGCATTCTACCGTCCTCCCGAACTTCGCTCGCCTGCGGCTCGCTGCGCTCGGCCTGCGGCCGCTTGCGCGCCCCGACGCTCTCGGCCGCTTGCCCGTCCCTCCCCCCGCGTGCATGCTGCGCGCGATGAAGCCGCTCGAGGGGATCCGCGTCATCGACGCGAGCCGCATCGTGTCGGGGCCGGTGTGCGCGTGGCTGCTGGCCTCTCTGGGCGCGGAGGTGATCCGGATCGAGGCGCCCGGCGGCGACGTCACCTGGCAGGCGCCGCCGTGGATCGGACCGGAGGGTGTGCACCGCGGCGCGCGCCGCCCGCGCGACCTCGGTCTCTCGCCGCTGCGGCGAGGGCGCGGCAAGCGCGGCGTCGTGCTCGACCTCAAGACCGAGGCCGGCCGCGAGGTGATGTCGCGGCTGCTCGCGCGCAGCGACGTGTTGATCGAGAACTTCGTACCCGGCGCGCTCGCGCGCCTCGGCTTCGACGACGCGACCCTGGAGCGGACGAACCCGCGCCTGATCCACTGCTCGATCACCGGCTACGGTCCCGACGGCCCCTACGCGCGGCGCTCGAGCCTCGACCTGGTGGTGCAGGCGGTGTCGGGCCTGCTCGCGAAGACGGGATTCGCGGGTGGCCCCCCCACCAAGGTGGGCGCCACCGTCGGCGACCAGGTGCCGGCGATCTACGCCGCGCTCGGGGTGGTCGCGGCGCTGCGCCAGCGCGACCGTGATCCCGAAGGGCGCGGTCAGAAGGTGGACGTCGCGATGCTCGACGCCCTCGTCAGCCTGCTCTGGGACGAGCCGCTCGACGAGTACGCGCGCCGGGGTGTCCCCGAGCGGGTCGGCAACGGCGACCCGCGCGGCGCGCCCCTCGACGTCTACCCCACGGCCGACGGCTGGGTCGCCGTGGTCGTCACGAGCCAGCGGCAGTGGGAGCAGCTGTGCGACGTAATCGGACGGCCCGAGCTCGCAGCGCGCTGGCCCTCGCCGGCCGAACGCGTGCGCGAGCGCGACGCGGTGAACGGGGTGGTGGCACAGTGGTGCGCGGCTCTCTCCACCCGGGAGGTGGTCGAGCGGCTGCTCGCGATCGGCGTCCCGGTCGGGCCGGTCCAGGGCGCCTTCGACGCGGCGCACGATCCCCAGGTCCGGCACCGGGGGGCGTTGGTGCCACTGCGCCATCCGGAGAGCGAGGACCCATCGGGCTACCTCGGACCGGCCTTCCCGGTGCGCCTGTCCCGGGCGGACACGTCCACCGCTCCTGCCGACCCGCTCGGCGCCAGCACCGAAGCGGTGCTGCGCGATGTGCTCGGCCTGTCCGCGGCCGAGGTCGCCGCACTGCGGGCCGCCGGCGCGCTCGGAGCCGATTGACATCGCGCCGAGCCGCCGGCTAAGGTGCGTTTCTGACGGGTCGTCAGATCTTTAGCGAGGATCCCCCCATGCGCGAGTTCCGCCTGATCGATGCCGACTGTCACGTCGTCGAGCCGCCCCACATCTGGGAGCGCTGGCTGCCGAAGGCCTTCCGCGACCGCGCGCCGCGCCTGGTGAAGGACGAGGAAGGCGGCGACGCCTGGGAGTTCGTACCCGGCGGACCGCTCATGTACATCGGCCTCGTCGCGACGCCCGGCATGCGCTTCGAGGACATCAAGTGGAAGGGGTACACCTACGACACGGTCCGCAAGGGCTGCTGGGACGGCAAGGCGCGCCTCGAGGACATGGACTTCGATGGCGTCGACGCCGAGTTCATCTATCCCTCGCAGCGCACCATGTACTACTTCATGGGCAACCAGGACCGCGACTTCCACCGCGCCGGGGTGCGCGCCTACAACGACTACATGGCCCAGGAGTTCTGCGCCGTCGATCCGGGGCGCCTGTTCTTCCTGGCTCAGATGCCCAACCTCGGCGTGAAGGAGGGCATCGCCGAGCTGGAGCGCTGCCGGGAGCTGGGCGCGCGCGGCTGCATCATCACGGCGTGGCCTGCAGGCGAGGACGATCTCACGGCGAAGGACGACGACTTCTTCCGCGCCGCCGCGGAGCTCGGCATGCCCGTCTCGATCCACATCAACATCCAGCGCAAGCGCAACCCGAAGCCGACGCTGGAGGGCCCGGCCGCGATCGCCACCATGGCGCTCTCGGGTATGATGGCCTTCCCGCCGATCCTGTTCGAGCTGATCACCAGCGGCCTCTTCGACCGGGTGCCGAAGCTCCAGATCATCGGTGTCGAGACCGAGATCGGCTGGATCCCCGAGGCCCTCGAGCAGGTGGACAACTTCTACTGGCGCAACCGCGCCCACACCGGCATCGACATCCGCCACCTTCCGAGCCACTACTTCCGCAATCACTTCACCTGCACCTTCATCCAGGACCGCACCGGCATCCGCAACCGCCACGCGATCGGCATCCGCAACATCGCCTGGTCGACCGACTACCCCCACCACGGCTGCGACTGGCCCTACAGCCGCAAGGTGGTGGAGGAGACGATGATGGACGTGCCCGCGAGCGAGCGGTACTGGATCTGCGCGGGAAACATGGTCGAGCTCTACGGCCTGCCCCAGAGCCTCGAGCCGCCGCGTTAGAGAGAGCAGCGGACCCCGACGGCTCGACTTTGCGGCCCGGCACTCGCGCGGCACGCGAGGTCGACCGCCAGGCCCGGCGTCCGGCTCGAAGATGCCCAAACCGTTCGCCCGCATCCGCCCGCCGGGCAGGGGCGTCGCGCGAGGTCAGGCCGACGCGCCGAAGCACACCACCGAGATCGCCACCGCGCTGCGGCGGTGATCCGGATTGCGGTAGCCGTGACGCTGATCGCCGCGGAACACGAGCATGTCCCCAGCAGCGAGCTGCCAGAGCTCTCCCGCCACGGCGACCTCGATCCGGCCGCGCTCGCAGGTCAGGTACTCGCGCGTGCCGGGAGTGTGCGGAATGCCCGTGCGCTGCGCGGCCGCAGAGAGCTCCATGCGCGAGATGTCGAGGCCCGGCAACGCCTCGGGGAGCAGGGGACGGATCGTCGCTCCGCGGCTGCGGCGCTCCGCGGCCGCCGTCGCCGGGTAGAGCCGCGCCTCCGTGCGCGGGGGACCGATCAGCTCCTCGATCGAGACCTGGAGCGCCGCCGCAGCGCGCACCAGGACGGCGAGCGTCGGGTTGGCACTCCCCGACTCGAGGCTGGCCCAGGTCGGACGCGGGATCCCGGACAGATCCGCGATCCGCTGCTGCGAGAGTCCCCGCGCCTCCCGCAGGCGCCGCGCGTTCGCGGCCAGGTTCTCGCTTGCCCGTTCATCGTCCATCCAGTTGCTGAAATATCAATCGGATGGCGGAATGGCAAGCCGGCCGCGCGCCGCCGCGGGCGGGCCGATCCTCGCGCCGGTACGAACCCGAAGGCCCGGAGGGCACCACGCGATGAGCACCCGACTGGAGCACGCCAATCTGCAGGTCCGCGACATGGAGGCCATGGTCCGCTTCCTCCAGACCGCGTTGCCGGAGTTCCGGGTGCGGCGCGAGGGAAGCAACCTCGCGGGCAAGGCCTGGCTGCACATCGGAACCGACGAGACCTATCTCGCGCTCCAGCAGGCGAGCGAGCCCGCGGCCGAGCCCTGGGTCCCCTACGGAGACAAGCCCGGCCTCAACCATCTCGGCTACGAGGTGGACGACGTGGAGACCCTGCGCCAGCGCCTGCTCGCGGCCGACTATCGCGAGTCCACGGTCCCCAACCAGCATCCCCACCGGCGGCGGGTCTACTTCTACGACCCGGAGGGGAACGACTGGGAGTTCGTCCAGTACTTCAGTGACGATCCGTCGGAGCGCAACGACTACGAGCTCGGAGACTAGGGTCGCTCCGCAGCGTGGGCTTCGCGCTACGGAGCGGTTCGTTCGCCTCGAACCGCTCCGTTTTTCGTCTCGACCTGCTGCGAAGCGGTGTACCATGCGTCCGCGGCGACTGCCCATGGGGTTGAGGAGGGGCGGATGGGTCGCACCTGGGAGGCTCTGCGAAGGGCCGAGCACGAGCGTGCGAACGACGGTGAGACCGTCGAGGAGAGCGCGAGCGAGCGGGTCGACGAGCAGCCCCTCTCCCTCTGGATGGAGGAGGAGCTGGCCTCGATTCAGGTCGCGCTCCACGCCTTGGAGGATCGCCTCGAGCTCGAGCTGGGCGCGCTGCGCGACGAGCTGCGCGAGGGGCTGGCCAAGGCGCGCGAGCAGACCGCCGCCCCCGAGACCGTGTCGTCCGAGCGCCTGCGCCGGGAGATCGCTTCCCTGCACGCGGCCGCGGAGCGCATCGAGCGCCGCACGCGGTGGACCCTGTTCGCGGTGATCGCCGCGGGGCTGGCCGTGCTCCTCTGGCTCTAGCGCCCGGCTCGATCGCGTTCCCCCCTCCGCCGCGCGGCTGGATGCAACACGTGTCAGCAGAGGCGGCCGAGCGCAACCCAGCTTGCTCCCTTGAACGCGAACTCGAACGAGTGTTCTAATGGCGGCGTGAACCGCGGTCGGGACTCCCTCTTCGACGGACGCGCGCCGCTCGGCGGCCGGCGCTGAGCAAGCTCCGTGGCCCAATCCCCCGACCGGGAAGAACCGGGCGCCGACGACGACCTGGAACTGATCGAAGGCATCGAGGCGCGCGACCCGAGCGCGTTGGAGATCCTCTTCGACCGACACGCCGCCGGCGTCTTCTCGGCCTGCCAGCGCGTGGCGCAGAACGCCTCGGACGCGGAGGACGTGCTCGAGACCGTCTTCTTCGAGATCTGGCTACATCCGGAGCGGTTCGACGCCACGCGCGGCAGTCCGCGCTCCTACCTCCAGCTCCTCGCCCGCAGCCGCGCCCTCGACCTGGTGCGGGCGCGCTCGCGCGCAGAGCGGCGCGTGCGGGAAGCCCGCCAGTCGGCGATCGCCGACCCCGGACACGCGGATCCGGCTCCCCTGACGGACGTCCTGTGTCGGGAGCGCCATCAGAGCCTGCGCAAAGCGGTGGACGTCCTGGATGCGAGACAGAGGCAGGTCATCGAAATGGCCTTCTTCCAGGGAATGACCCACGCTCAGGTCGCGCAGCGCCTCGATCTCCCCCTCGGAACGGTGAAGTCCCGCATGCGGGCGGGGCTGCAGAAGCTGCGCCGCCTGCTCGTCCATCAGGACGGTGAGGGGGGAAACGGCTCGTGAGAGGCCCCTGCAACGAACGCGGTGAGCAGCTGCTGCTGTTCGTTCTGGACGCTCTCGACGCGGCCGAACACGAGGCGTTCACCGCGCACCTGGCCGACTGCGAGCACTGCGCGAACGCGGTCCGGGCCGCCCGGGTGGTGCTGGAAGAGAAGGCGCCCCCCGAGCTGCGGAGGGACGCCGACTCCCTCGACCGCGTGCGCCTGCGTCTGCAGCGGCGAGTGCGCGGCGCGCTCCCGCTCACCGCGGCTCCGCCAACGTCCCGCGCTCCGGTGCTGCGCGCCGCGGCGCTCGCGGCCGGCGTCGCCGCCGCGCTCGTCGGCGCGGGCGGTTGGCTGCTTCATCACCGCGATCTCGCGCAGCTCGAACAGACCCGACGGACCCTCGAGCAACGGCGCATCGCGATCGAGCAGGAGGTGTCCGGGCTCACGAGCCAGCGCGACGAGATCGATGCCCGTCTCGCACTGGCGCGGCGCGAGGTCGACCTGCTGCGAGCCGAGAATCTCGTGATCGTTCCGCTCGAAGCGGTCAGCGCCTCCTCCGACGCCCGGGCCCGCATCTTCTGGCACCCGCCGACTCTGCGCTGTTACATCCTCGCCCGGGGACTGCCACCTCTCGGCGACGGGCGTCGCTACGCGCTGTGGGTCTTCACGGCCTCGGGAAACACGATCCTCGTCGGATCCTTCTCGGCCGATGCTTCGGGTCGGGGTGACCTGTACGCAGAGCTCCCGGCGACGGCGACCGAGAGGATCGACCGCGTCGTCGTCACCGACGAGCCCGCGCAGGTCGGTGCGGCTCCGACGGGAGCAGAGCACCTGATCTGGACGCGACCGGTGTGAGGAGCTGGCGGCGCGGCCGGCGCACGGGCGGCGAGAGGCGCGTCGGAGAGGGCGAGGGCGCGCAGGCGAGCCCCTTCGCGCCTGCCGCCCTCGCACCTCTCCTGCGGACTACCTCACCTGCCCCCGGATCTCGCCGCCCGGGAAGGCCGGCGTGTGCAGGTTGACGTAGGCCGTGCCCGCGCGAAGCGCGGTCAGGAAGTCCTCGAACTCCTCGGGACCGACGCCCTGAGCGGCAGAGCCGAAGCTCCCGACGTCCGCGGCGGTGATGGCTCCCGACGCGGAGTACGAGCGAAGGCGCGGGTCGGATCGCGGGAACCGCGCGCGGTCGAGGAGCGAGCGCGCACCGCTCAGCGAGCGGGCGGAGCGAACGGATCCGAGAAGCGGGGATCGTTCAGGAAGCGCGGGTCGGTCAGGCTCTCCAGGAACGCGACCAGGTCGGCGACCTCGCCCGGGGAGATCTCGAAGCCGCGCAGCTCCGGGCTCTTGTAGCGGTTCCCGGGTGCGCGGCCTCCCGCAGCGTAGTGCGCGATGACGGCTTCGAGAGTGGCGATGCTCCCGTCGTGCATGTAGGGAGCCGTGACCGCCACGTTGCGCAAGGTCGGCACGCGGAAGCGCCCCATGTCCTCGGGCCGGCGCGTCGCGCGGTACAGACCCTCGTTGGGATCGGGATAGGCGCCCGAGCCGTCGAGATCGTAGAGCGCGGTGTTGTGGAAGAGAGCGCGGCGGATCCGCTCGATCGGATCCGGGGTCTCGGCATCGGGCGCCGCGGGGACGCCCGCGAAGTCGAGACCAGCGTGGCAGCGGACGCAGCGCAGCTCCTTCGACGAGAACAGCCGCATGCCGCGGAGCGCACTCTCGGAGAGCGCCGAGGAGTCGTCCTCGAACAGCAGGCGATCGTAGGGCGAGGATCCCGAGACGAGGGTCCTCTCGAAGGTCGCCAACGCGCGGGTCGCGTTCTCCAGCCGGAACGGATCCGGATCGCCGGGGAAGGCCCGAGCAAAGAGATCCCGGTAGAGCGCCGAGTCGCTCAGCCGGTGCATCACCTCCCGCTCGCGCCCCGCCACGCCCATCTCGATCGGATGTCGATTCAGGAGCGGGACGAGTGCCTGGTCCTCCAGCCGGTCGAGCTCGGGCTCCGCCCACCCCAGGCGCTCCCGATACGCGACGTTGGTCAGGGTCATCGCGCTGCGGGGGTGCAGCGCACCCGTCGCTCCGACGGCGCGCGATCTGCCGTCGGTGAAGGCCAGCGCCTGCTGGTGGCAGGTGGCGCACGCCTGGGTCCCCGTTCCCGAGAGCCTGGGGTCGTAGAAGAGATGGCGGCCGAGATCGACTTTGGCCGCACTCATCGGGTTGTCCGGCGGCACGACGGGCACCGGAAAGCCCGGCGGAAGCTCGCCGATGTAGGAGGGCACCGGGTCCGCCGCGAGCGCGTCCGCACCGCTCCAGCACAGCGCGGCGAGCGCGAGCGCCGCGACGCGCAGCCCCGGCCTACCAGCCCCGGATGTGGGAGACGTTCCCGGAAACCTGGCTCGCCAGCTGTCCCCGCTGCTCGACCCACTCACGGAACGCCTTCAGCTCCTCCGGGGAGACCCCGTCGACCGGCTTGCTCTCCGCCTCGTCGAGCCACTCCCGCATCGCGCCCATCAGCTGGTCGGCTTGGGAGCGGTCGGAGCGAAAGAGCTGTCCGTAGGCGTCCTTGGCGTCGTCCAGACGCCCCAGTTTCAGATAGGCCTCGCCCCGGTACTCGATGGCCGGGGCGTAGTCGGATTGGATACGCAGCGCCTGATCGTAGGCCGCGAGCGACTGCGTGTAGTTGCCGAGCTTTCGGTACGCGTAGCCGAGATCGCCGTAGGCCTGGTAGAAGTCGGCTTTGTTCGCAACCGCCTCCCGGTAGGCGGCGACGGCATCGAGCCACTGGTCGGCGGCCTTCTCCGAGGGACGCTTGCCGATCCCCAGGAATCCCGGCTCGTCCTTCTGCTCCGCCTCGGCTTCGTAGGCAAGCGCCCGGTCACGCGCCCGCTGACCCTTCTCGTAGGCCTTCGCAGCCAGCTCGTCGGGCGAGCGCTGCGCCGGGCCCGAGGATCCGCCACCACCGCCGATCACCCCCCCGCCGCCGCCCCCGGCGGAGGCCAGGACCGCCGACGGAGCGAGACCGGCGAGCACCAGGGAGCCGATCCATGTCGCGCGACGCAACGCGCGACGGGATTCACGACGGGACCGCGGGCCGGAGCCAAGCTTCACGACGGACCTCCTCTCGAACAGTACGCCGCCAACCAGGGGGCGGATCGCCGATCGCCTCCGGTGCGGAAGAACGAGCTCCTCGGATCAGGAGGACCCAGCTTATCCCGCACCGGCCCGCCGGGGCAAAGCCGCTCGCGCAGCTAGCGCTGGGAGGCGGCGAGGCGGACCCGGTACACGACGCGTTCGCGCGTCGGACGTTCGCTCTCGACCACCACCGGCTGACCGGCGGCGCGAGTCGCGTACTCCCCCGACGAAGCCGTGGGCGGTCTCCCGCGCCGCCTCGGGGAAGTCCGCGGCGCGGTCGACCGTGACCTCGTAGGCGCCGTCCGGGAGGGCCGCGAACTTCCAGGTCATGAAGTTGTAGAGCAGACGGGCCATGCCGAGCATGGTCTCGCCGGTGCGCCGTCCCCAGGTCCCGGGCTCGGCCGCGAAGGCCTCGTAGCTCCCCGCCAGCAGGCGCGCAGCCGCGGTCTTGCCGCGCTCGCGCAGGTAGGCCTTCGGGTCCCGGCCGCCCTCGGTCTTCGCGAGCAGGTCGAGCAGCGCCCCGTGGCCCGCGATGGGAATCCAGGAGAGCGGTGTATGCGCGTCATCCAGCAGATTGCGATACGCGTCGTCGAGGGAATCGGACTCGATCACACCCTCGTGGATCAGACGCCGCACGTCGTCGGCGACGGATCGGAACGCGGAGCCCTTGACCGACGGGATCATCCCCTGCCCCCTGCTTGTCTGTGCCCGGGGCATCAGCGGATCGCGGCGGAAAATTTAGGTCTCTGCGGCTCCCGGGCGGACGCCCCGACCTTCCGTGCGCCGACCCTCGAGCGAGCTAGCTTTCGCCCGTGGCGAAGCACGTCGGCATTCTCACCAGCGGCGGTGACTGCCCGGGTCTGAACGCGGCGCTGCGCGGCTTCGGAAAGGCCGCGATCCAGCGCTTCGGCATGGACGTGCTCGGCTTCCTCGACGGTTTCCGAGGCGTCGTCCGCGACCGCTCGATGAAGCTCGAGCTCTCGGCGCTCTCGGGGATCCTGACCGACGGCGGGACGATCCTCGGCACCAGCCGCGACAAGCCGCACAAGATGGTGGTGGGTGGAAAGGTCCTCGACATGACCGATGCGGTCGTGGAGACCTATACGAAGCACCGCCTCGACTGCCTGGTGTGCATCGGCGGCGGCGGGACGCAGAAGAACGCACTGCGCCTCCAGAAGGCCGGACTGAACATCATCACGCTGCCGAAGACGATCGACAACGACGTCGCCGAGACCGACACTACCTTCGGCTTCGACACCGCGATGCAGATCGGCACCGAGGCGATCGATCGCCTGCACTCCACCGCCACCAGCCACAACCGCATCATCGTGGTGGAGCTGATGGGTCACCGCGCGGGCTGGCTGACCCTGGGCGCGGGCCTCGCCGG
>CAZZFT010000058.1:0-28138 GCA_964653555.1 uncultured Spirochaetales bacterium
GATCCGATCGAGATGGTGGACTCGCGCTTCTGCCAGGTGCAGGTCAACCCGCAGATCGACATCACGTTCTCGAACGCGCTGCGCACGATCATGCGCCAGGACCCCGACATCATCATGGTCGGCGAGATCCGCGACACGGAGACCGCCAACATGGCGGTCCAGGCAGCGCTCACCGGACACCTGGTGTTCTCGACGCTGCACACGCGCAACGCCGCCGGTGCGGTGACCCGTCTGGTGGAGCTCGGCGTCGAGCCCTTCCTGCTCTCGAGCGTGCTGCGCGGCGTCGTGGCTCAGCGCCTGATCCGCCGCATCTGCGAGCGCTGCGCCGTCGAGGGCACTCTCAACCCCGACCAGGTGACCGCCCTGGGGATCAAGGTGCCCGTGGAGCGGCGCGAGAGGCTCGTGGTGCGCTGGGGCGAGGGCTGCGTCGAGTGCCGCCACACCGGCCTGTACGGCCGCACGGGCGTGTTCGAGATGCTCGACGTCGGCAAGCGCGTCCGCGCCCTGGTGAACGAGGGCAAGGACGCCAACGAGATCGACCGCGCCGCGCGCATCGAGGGCATGGAGAACCTGCGCGAGGCGGCCCTGCGCAAGCTCGCCGAGGGCGTGACCACCTACGAAGAGGTCGCGCGCGTGACGGTCGACACCGAGTGAGCGGAGCGGCCGTCGCCGACGAGCTGCGGACGCTGGTGCGCGCCGGCTGGCGCCTCGCGGTGTTCGAGACCTTCGAAGAGGAGCGCGCGCTGAACCTCCTGGAGCGGGTGGCCGAGGGCACCGATCGGCGCTGCCTGACCTGGAGCGTGGTGGCCGGTCTGGGTGCCTCGGGCGACGGGGCCGGCTCTCTGGACGCCGGCCTCCGCGCCGTGGCGGCCTGCGAGGAGCCGGCGCTCTTCGCGATGCTCGACGCCCACCGCTGGCTCGACGACCCGGTGGCGCTGCGCCGTCTGCGCGACCTGCTGCCCACGCTGGGCACGCGCAAGCAGTGCGTGGTGCTGGTGGGGCCGGTGTTCCACCTGCCGATCGAGATCGAGCGCGACGCCGGCCGCGTCGCCCTGCCCCTTCCGGGCCCCGCCGAGCTCCAGCATCTGTTCGCTCGGGTGCTCGAGTCGGGCGAGGCGAAGGCCCAGCCCGACGTGCTCGGCGAGGCGATCCGCGGCGCGCTCGGCCTCACCTCGGGCGAGGCGGTGCGCGTGCTGCGCAAGGCACTGCGCACGGCCGGCGCCTTCGATCGGCGCGCCGTCGCGGAGATCGTGCGCGACAAGCGGCGCGCCCTCCACCGCACGCCCGCCCTCACCTTCCTCGACGACGAGACCGGACTCACCGACGTCGGCGGCCTCACCGAGCTCAAGGGCTGGCTCGCCGAACGGCGGCGCGCCTTCACGGACGAGGCCAAGGCCTTCGGCCTGCCGACGCCGCGCGGTCTGCTCCTGCTCGGCGTGCAGGGCTGCGGCAAGTCGCTCTCGGCCCGGGCCGTCGCCCGCGAGTGGCAGTTCCCGCTGCTGCGCCTCGATCTGGCCGCCGCCTTCGGCGGCCAGCGCACTCCCGAGCTGGCACTGCGCGAGGCGGTGGAGGTGGCGGCGTCGCTGGCGCCCGCGGTGATGTGGATCGACGAGATCGAGAAGGGCTTCGCCGCGGCGGCGAGCGACCCGGTGGCCTCGCGCGTCTTCGGGTGGTTCCTCACCTGGCTCTCGGAGAAGCGCGAGCCCGTGTTCGTCGTGGCCACCGCCAACGACGTCGCGGGCCTGCCGCCGGAGCTGCTGCGGCGCGGACGCTTCGACGAGCTCTTCTTCGTCGACCTGCCTACGGCCGCCGAGCGGGCCGAGATCCTGAACATCCACCTGCGCAAGCGCGGCCGTGACCCCCTGCACTACGACGTCGACGAGCTCGCGGTCGCCGCCGAGCGACTGACCGGCGCCGAGCTGGAGCAGGTGGTGGCCTCGGCGCTCTACACCGCGTTCGCGGAGGCGCGCGAGCTCGCGGGCAACGACCTGGCGAACGCGATCGAGCAGACGGTCCCGCTGTACGACACCTACGAGGAGCGGATCAAGGAGCTGCGCGACTGGGCGCGCCACCGCGCCCGCAACGCCTCGGTCGACGGCAAGCTCGCCGACCTCTTTTCGACCCGATGAACGCGATACCATCGGCCGCCATGGAAGACCGCACGATCCTCCGGGAGCGCGCCGCGAACATCTGGGGCAGCTTCGCGCGCAAGTTCGAGCCGATGTCCCAGGCGGCGCGTCTCGAGCCGAGTCCCAGCTTCGCGCTGTCCCGGATCGGCGGCCTCGCCGACGCCAAGGACGAGATCCAGACCTACGCCTGCGCCGCGACCGATCCCGAGGTCTACGCGCGCTGGGGCACCCATCCGCCCAGCGGCATGATGCTGATCGGCCAGCGCGGGGTGGGCAAGCGGCTGCTGGCCCGCTCGCTCGCCAGCCTCACCGAGACCTCCTTCCTCCAGGTGGCGATCCCGAAGCTCGTGCTGGAGGTGATCCACCGCGGCGGGAAGGTGGGCGAGCTGGTGACGGCCTGGTCGAGCACGCTCGAGGAGATGCCTCCGATCACCGTGCTCTTCAACGAGCTCGAGTTCCTCCAGGCCGAGGAGATCGGCGCGCGCCGTCCGGACCTCCCGGTGGGTCCGGTGATGGACTTCCTGCTCGACATGGTCGACCGAGCGATCGCCACCGAGAACGTGCTGGTGCTGGGATCCACCGCCCACCCCGACACCCTGCGCCGCGCCTTCACCCAGCCCGGCCGCTTCGAACGCATCGTCGAGGTGAATCCGGTGTTTCCCGGCGACATCATCGCCACCCTGCGCATCCACGCCGAGGACGCGGAGAAGCTCGCGGGACGCCCGCTCTTCCAGGACGTGGTCTGGGAGCAGGTGGTCTCGGGGCCGATCCCGCCCACCCCCGGCGACTGGGTGCACATCCTGCACTCGGTGCTGCGCCGCAAGGCGCGCTGCGACGCCGCCGGCGAGGAGGTCGATCCGGTGACGACGGCCGACTTCCGCGAAGAGGTGGACCGCTTCAAGAAGGCGAGCAGCCGGCTGATCGCCCCGTCCGGGACCTACGTGTAGATGACCGACACCTGGATCGTCACCGGCGGGGCCGGATTCATCGGCTGCAACTTCGTGCGACTGGCGCTGGCGAAGAGCGACGCGCGCGTGGTCGTGCTCGACAAGCTCACCTACGCCGGCAACCCGGCCAACCTGGCCGACGTGGCCGGCGAGGCGCGCTTCGCCTTCGTCGAGGGGGACATCGCCGACGCCGAGACGGTCGCCCGCGTCTTCCATGAGCACCGCCCCAGCGCGGTGCTGAACTTCGCCGCGGAGACCCACGTCGACCGCTCGATTGACGGCCCCGCCGAATTCATCCGCACCAACGTGGTCGGCACTTTCGAGCTGCTGGAGGCGGCGCGCCAGTACCTGGCCCACCAGGACGCCGCCGCGCGCGAGCGCTTCCGCTTCCTGCACGTGTCCACCGACGAGGTGTACGGCTCCCTGGGACCTTCGGGCGCCTTCTGCGAGACGACGCCCTACCAGCCCAACTCCCCCTACTCGGCCTCGAAGGCCGGCGCCGACCACCTGGTGCGCGCCTACCACGAAACCTACGGACTGCCGGCCCTGATCACCAACTGCTCGAACAACTACGGGCCCTACCAGTTTCCCGAGAAGCTGATTCCGCTGATGATCCTGAACGCCCTCGAGGCGAAGCCGCTGCCGATCTACGGCGACGGCGGGAACGTGCGCGACTGGCTCTACGTCGAGGACCACTGCGCGGGCATCCTGCTCGCGCTCGAGCGCGGCCGTCCCGGCCACAAGTACAACATCGGGGGCTTCGGGGAGCGGACCAACCTGGAGATCGTGGACGCCCTGTGCGCGGAGCTGGAACGCAGCCACCCCGCCGCCGAGAATCCGGCCCTCGCCCGGGCCGGCGTCGCCGCCTACGCCGACCTGAAGCGCTTCGTCGCCGACCGCCCGGGCCACGACCGCCGCTACGCGATCGACTCGACGCGCGCCCAGCAGGAGCTGGGCTGGCGCCCGGCCCACGACTTCGCCACGGGTCTGCGCGCGACGGTGCAGTGGTATCTCGACCACCTCGAGTGGTGCGAGGCGGTGCAGTCGGGCAGCTATCGCCGCGAGCGCCTCGGACTGGGGTAGAGTGGCTGAATGTCCGAGCGCCGCCCGGGTCCGATCCTGGTTACCGGAGCCAACTCCGGCATCGGCCTCGCCACCGTCCTGATGCTCGCCTCGCGCGGCTGGACCGTGTACGGGACAGTGCGCAGCGAGGACAAGGCGGACGAGCTGCGACGGCGGGCGCGCGCCCAGGAGGTCGGCCGCCGGGTCCACGGCGTGGTCCTCGACGTCTCGGACCACGAGGCGGTCGTCGAGGCGTGGAAGGACCTTCCCGTGTTCTACGGCGTGGTCAACAACGCCGGCTACGCCGAGAGCGGCGCGGTGGAAGAGGTCACGGCGGCTCAGGCCCGCCGCCAGCTCGGGATCAACCTGATCGCCCCCGCCGTGGTCGCCTCCTGCGCGCTTCCGGGGATGCGCCGCCGCGGCCAGGGGCGCATCGTGATGGTCTCCTCGATCGCCGGGCGCGCCGCGATCATGCCGCTCAACGCCTGGTACCACGCCTCGAAGTTCGGTCTCGAGGCGCTCTCGGACGTGCTCCGGGTCGAGGTGGCCGCCTTCGGCGTGAAGGTGGTGATCGTCGAGCCGGGCTTCTTTCGCACGAACATCGAGCTGCGCGCGCGGGAGAAGTCGGGATCGCGCCGTCGGCGCGACTCGCCCTACGCAGCGGCCTACGAGCGCATGGACCGCTTGCTCGACCTGGTGGAGCGGGTGGCGCCGAAGCCCGATGCCGTGGCGCGCGCGATCGCCACGGCGCTCGAGAGCCGTCGGCCCCGCCAGCGCTACGTGGTGGGTCTCGACGCTCTCGCCACGGTGGCGACCCAGGCCTTCACGCCCCGCGAGATCACCGACTTCGCCATGCAGCTCGTCGGGGGCCTCACCGGTCGGTCGGACAAGTCGTCCTAACGCGGCCCGCTCTGGTTCGTGGCCAGGATCCCCCCCACGCCACGGCCGCATTGGCCACCAGTCCGATCAGGCCCGTGTGGACACCGGCCAGGCGCGGCAGGCCCAGGCCGAGCCCCACGCCGACCGCGATCCCCGTGCCCACGAGCAGCCCCGCCAGCACCGGGCCGGCGCGCAGGCGCGGGGTGTGGATCGCGATCAGGAAGGCGGGTACGCACTGGATCAACAGCTCCATCTTGAGCTCGATCAGGCCCCAGAGCGTGATGTTGCGCGCCACCAGGGCGAGGCCCGCCATCGCGATCATCACCGCCGCCGCGATCCGCTTGCCGAGAAGCGTCGTCTCGGCGGCCCGGTGGTCGCGACCCAGCAGGTCCTCCGCCATCAGCGAGCCGAGTGAGAGCAGCACCGAATCGGCGGTCGACATGATCGCCGCCAGCGCGCCGAGGAACACCAGCACCGCGGCCGCCGCGAAGTGGGGATCCGCGGCCGCCCAGGTGCCGAGCAGCAGGGGCATCACCCGATCGGCCTGGACGTCACCGAGGTCGGCGAAGCGGGGGATCGCGGCGAGACCGATCAGCGTCACCGTGGTGGTGGTGAGCAGCGGCATGAAGCTCATCAGCGCGAAGGAGCGCGCCAGGGTGGTCCCGCTGCGCGCCGCGTAGACGCGCTGGATCATCTGCGGATACACCATGCTCGCCAGGCCCATCAGCGCGATCGAGCTCGCCCAGTTCGCGCACTCCGCGGCCTCGGGCACCCGGGCGGCCTCGGGCCGCGACACCAGGATGTCCGCGGTCAGCGCGCTCAGGCCGCCCGCCGCGGTCAGCAGCCACGCCACCAGCGCCGACAGCCCCAGCAGCATCAGCAGCGACTGACCCGCATCGGTCCAGGCCACGGCTCGCATCCCGCCGAGCGTCTCGTAGGCGAGAATCACCGCCGCCAACAAGCCCACGCCGACCTCGTAGGAGACGATCCCCTCGGTGACCTGGGCCGCGAGCAGGCCCATCGCCTTGAGCTGGGCGAAGAGGAAGTTGGCGAGGGCTGCGACCATCAGCACGGCCACGGCGATCTGGAGCGCTCGCCCCGCGCGCTCTCTGCCGAAGCGGTGCGCAATCCAGTCGCCCGGCGTGACGAACCCGCCCGCGATCGCGATCGGCCGCAGCTTCGGGGCCAGCCCGTGGTACACCACCACGATCGCCAGCATGAAGCCCGTGGACATGATCCAGGAGAAGCCGCGCCGATACGCCTCGCCCGGGTAGCCCAGCAGCGAGTTGCCGCTGTAGCCCGTCGCGTAGAGGGTGAGGAAGAGCACGAACACGCCGAGCTCGCGTCCGGCCAGATAGTGATCGGCGGGCGTGGCGTCGCGACGGCTGCGTCGCGCCCACTCTCCGATCCCGGCCAGGCCGGCGAGGTAGAGCCCCAGACCGATCACGCCGAGCGTGCCGAGGCTCATCGACCCTCGTCCCGCCCGCCGTCGGAAACCTCGGCCAGCCACCAGGCGATCGCGTTGAGGATCGCCGCCGCCACGTAGCAGCCCAGCGCGACGGTCACCCAGCCAGGAAGGCCGAGCCACACCTGCGGCGCGGCGCCCGACTCGCGATACCAGGGGATCGAGGCCGCGTAGAGCACGCCGATCGCCGCCAGCAGCCATCGCCGCAGCCGCCGGCGCGCCACCCCCCTGTGCCCGCTGCCCCGCATACCGCGCATGCTACCCGCTCGCGAGATCCGCGCCGTGCGCGATCGCCGCGCGGCTCAGAACAGCGAGGGCTGGCGCGGCGGCTCGGGCACCGCCTCGAAGCAGGTCGGATCGTCGTGTTCCACGCGGTTCACGCGGGTACCGACCGGGTGATAGGCCAGCGCCGTGACCGGCCCCGGCTGGAGCAGCGCGCTCAGCATCTCGGAGTCGCGCGGGCGCGGATCGAGCCACTCGCCGTAGCGGTCCGGAGCGAGGATCACCGGCATGCGCGGGTGCAGCGCGGCGATCGCCTCGTCCGCCGCGCGGGTAAGGATCGTGCAGCTCTCGAGCACGTCGCCCGAAGGCTCGCGCCAATGCTCCCACAGACCGGCGAAGCCCAAGGGCGCGCCGTCGGCGGGGCCGATCCAGTAGGGCTGGCGGAAGCCGCCGCGGTCGGCCCACTCGTAGAAGCCGCTGCCGGGAACGATGCAGCGGCGGGCGCGGAACGCGTCGCGGAAGACGGGTCGGGTCGCGACCGACTCGGAGCGCGCGTTGATCCAGCGCGCGCCGACGTCCGCCGACTCGGCCCAGCCGGGCACGAGACCCCAGCGCAAGAGCGCAGCCCCGCGCGCACCCGCCGCGTCGGCGCGTACCGCCAGCACGTCCTGCCCCGGCGCGACGTTGTAGCGCGGGGCGTACGACGGGGTCTCCTCCAGTCCAAAGCGGCGAGCCAGCTCTTCGGGAGTGCTGGTGAGGGTGAAGCGTCCGCACACGGTGGCGTTCCTCGCCGCGAAGACAGCGCGGGAGCAACGTCCCCGATCTCCCGGAAATGGGCAAGCCGCCTCCCCCTGCTGCCGGCGCGCTGCGCCTCCAGCGACCGGCAGCCCGCCGGCAGACGCGACGCCAAGCGCGCGCCCGTGCACCGCTTGTGGGCGGCGCGGCGCGGTCGCGCCCCGCGCGCACGGATCTTGCACCGCGGGACCCCTGGTGGGTTACGGGAGGAACATGCGCATGCGACGCGTTCGCCATGCGCCGGCCATCGCCGGCGTCACTCTACTCGCGATCGGCACGCTCGGGTGCCCCTTCGGATTCGCGGACATCGACCAGGAGCGCGACGTCGACCGCAGCCCGGTCGTGAACACGGGCGCAGGCGCGACCATCATCTACCCCGGCCAGGCCGGACCCCCGCACCCCGGAAACCTCCACCCGCGCGAGGCCGGCTACGGCCAGGGCGCTGGGACCTATCCGGGCGCACAGCCGGCTCCCGGCACCGGCGCGCCGCCCTCCTACGGCGCCTCCACGCTGCCTCCCGACACGGTCGCCTCCGGAGCGGCGGTGCCGCCGCCCGAGTACACCTCGAGCGGCGGTCGCAGCAGTAGCGGCGGCGGCGGTGGCGGCCGCGGATCGAACATCATGCTGCTCGGCGGTGCCGAGACTGAGGAGACGTCGCACGTCAAGGTGGCCGAGGAGCCGATGTGGATGAAGTATCTCGCGCTCCCCTTCGCCGTGGTCGCTGCACCGTTCAAGTACGGCGCGGAGAAGATCCGAGGCGAGCCCGAGCCGGGTCCGGCGGTGCCGCGGCTGGAGAACCAGCCCCGGCCCCAGTACAGCCCGGCGCCGCCGCCGACGGACTACGAGACCGCGCAGCTCCAGGGCATGGAGCGCGAGCTCGACCAGCGGGCCGGAGAGCCGGCCTCCGGGACGGCGCCGCCCCCGCCCGCCCCGAGCTACGGCGCCGCGGGCGGGGCCAGCGCAGGAGGCTTCGCCGACGAGCTGGCGGCCTTGCGCCAGCGCACGCACGCCGCGTCGGCGCCGCCATCGCCCTCGGCGCCGCTCGCTCCCGCGCCGCCGTCGCTGCACACGCCCACGCCGAGCGAGACGATTCCAGCGCCGAGCGGCAACGCTGGTCAGGTCGACCGCGACGGCGACGGCCGGACGGATCAGTGGATCGAGCGCGAGGACGGAGTCGTGGTCCGCGAGCGCTTCGACGAGAACTTCGACGGAACCCCGGATCGCATCCTGCTCTACGACCCCGCCTCTCACGACGTGGTTGCGATCGAGGAGGACGCCGACTTCGACGGCCGCATCGACACCTGGACCACGCTGCGCGGCGGGCAGGTGATCGGCCGACGAGCGGACGGCAACGGCGACGGCCAGGTCGACTCCTGGAGCTACTACCAGAACGGCGTGATCACGCGCCTCGAGCGCGACGCCAACGCCGACGGCTTCCGCGACTCGGTGGCCTACTACGAGGGTGGGCACCTCGCGCGCGAGGAGCGCGACGACGACGGCGACGGCCGCAGCGACCTCGTGCGCTACTTCGACGACGGCGAGCGGCTCGAGCGCGTCGAGGAGGACGCCGACGGCGACGGCCAGATCGACGTCGTCTCCCACTACGAGGACGGTCGCCTGATGCGGCGCGAGGTGCTCGACGCCGCGGTGCTCGGCCTGGGCGAGCCGGGAAACACGGAGCACAACTAGCAGTGCCGCGCACGCCGATGCAGGCTGCTGCGTTCCTGCTCGGACTCTGGCTCGCCCTGTGGCTCTCGCCGCTGGGGGCCCGCGGCGAGTCCGCCGCGCCCTACGCCGACCTGGAGGCCTCCCTGTACGCCGGCGTGAACGCCGTGCGCGCTCAGCAGCACCTGATCCCCCTCGAGCGCCGCCCGGAGCTCGACGCCGTGGCTCGCGCCCACAGTCTCGACATGGTCACGCGCCACTTCTTCGACCACGTGAATCCGGACGGCGAGAATCCGCTGCAGCGTCTCGAGCGCTGGCGGATCGAGGGCTTCTCGCTCGCCGCGGAGAACATCGGCATCACCGACCGGCCCGACCCGAACCGGGAGATCCTCCAGGCCTGGCTCCAGTCCGAGGTGCACCGCCGCAATCTCTACACGCCGCCCTTCAACGCGACGGGCATCGGCATCGCGCGCGCCCCGAACGGGTCGCTGGTCTACACGCAGGTCTACGTCACCTACCCGCGCTGAGGCGGGCTCCGCGCGGGTTGGCGGGCCTGCGGGCGATCGGCGAGCCTGCCCTGCGCGCCATGCAGGTCCACCTCGTCGACGGCACCTACGAGCTGTTCCGCCACTACTTCGCGGTTCCCGCCCACTCCAACCGCGACGGCCAGGAGGTGGGCGCCACGCGCGGCGTACTCGCGTCCCTGGTCGGCCTCCTGGAGGAAGGCGCGACCCACGTGGGCGTCGCCACCGACCACGTGATCGAGTCCTTCCGCAACGATCTCTACCCGGGCTACAAGACCGGCGAGGGGATCGAGCCCGCCCTGCGCAGCCAATTCGGCCTGCTCGAAGAGGTGCTGGCGGCGGCGGGCTTCACGGTGTGGCCGCTGGTCGAGTTCGAGGCCGACGACGGCCTGGCCGCGGCCGCGGCGCGGGCCGAAGCGGATCGCCGCGTCGAGAAGGTGTGGCTGTGCACGCCGGACAAGGACCTGTCCCAATGCGTGCGCGGCGCGCGCGTCGTTCAGCTCGACCGCCGCAAGCGCGCCGAGCTGGACGCGGCCGGCGTGCGCGCGAAGTTCGGCGTCGACCCGGAGTCGATCCCCGACTACCTGGCGCTGGTCGGCGACAGCGCGGACGGCTTCCCCGGCCTGCCGGGCTGGGGCGCCAAGTCGGCCGCCGCCGTGCTCGGACACTACTCCCACCTGGAAGACGTTCCGCCCGACGCCGCGGACTGGGCGATCAAGGTACGCGGCGCGGCGAAGCTCGCCGCCACCCTCGCCGAGGGCAGGGAGCCCGCCCTGCTGTTCCGCCGCCTCGCCACGCTGGTGCGCGAGGGTCCCGACGTCGGAACCGTCGACGACTGGCGCTGGAGCGGCCCGGGCGACGCCTTCGAGGAGCTCGCCGACTACGTGGACGCCACGCCGTTGATTCCCCGGGTCGCGCGCCTCGCCGAGCGGCGCGCGGCCGCCCGGGACTAGGGCGCGAGCGTCGTGGTGATGCGCCGGTCGTCCCAGTAGACGTCGACGGGCTGGGCCGGATCGAGGTGCTCGGGGAGCACCGCGTAGCCGAGCACCCGCTGGCCGCTCGCGAGCGGTCCGAGCGCACCGTCGATCACGCCGAACTGGTCGGGGTTCGCGGGATCGGGATGGAAGGCGACGTGTCCCTGTACGAAGGTGAGATTGCCGTGGAAGTCCTCGTCGCGGCGCGCCTCGGCGCGGAACAGCACGACCGGCCCGCGACCGGCTGCGCCCTGGCGCGCGAGCGCGTCGTGCATCCGCTGCTCGAAGGTGCGCGAGAGCGCGATCTGAAGCAGCGCGAGTCGCTCCCCGTCGGGCGCGTAGTGGGAGAGCGTGGCGGGCGCCACCGACTGCATCAGCACGACGATCTCGTCGAGATCGGCGACGTCTCCCCGGCTGAGCGCCAGGTCGAGAGGCCGCGGGGTCGCCGGCGCAGGAGCCGCCGCGACCTGCGGCGGCGCCGCCGTGGCGGCGCTCGGCGCGGGACTCGGCGCCGGAGGCGGCGGGGCTCCGTACCCGGTCGGGGGCGGCGTGCCGTACCCGGGCGGGGGCGGAGCGCTGTACCCGGGCGGGGGCGGCGTGCCGTAGGGCTCCTGGCTATCGACCAGGTTGTAGGGGTTGTTCGGATCCGAGCGCCGGTTGAAGCGCTCCCAGCCGTAGGGGCGAGGGAGCATCTCGGGCTGGAGCGGCGGCACGTCGTGGGGATCGACACGCTTCGCATCCCGACACGGAACCGCGTCGGCGGTCTGCACGATGAAGATGCTGCCGTCGGGACACACACCGGTGATGGCGCCGGCGGAGGGAGCGGCGAGAAGGAGCGACGCGAGCGCCGCCGGGAATCCGAAACGGGGGGACATGGGAACACCTCTCGGACTCCAGTCTAATACGAAAACTCCATTGATATCAAATAGATAGAGGCTATCCGCGAGGTGTTTTCGATGTTTTCCCTTTCCCCCGCCCGGGCGGGCGTTTGCCGGGCGATCTGCGCGCGGGCGGACCCCCCAGGCCGGCCACCCGCAGCAGTGCGGCCCGCTCGGCAGGGTGCAGGGGGCGCGCCGCGCCCTCGGCGAGGCGCCCGAGACGCAGCGGTCCCATCCGCACCCGGCGCAGCGCGATCACCGGATGGCCGAGCGCGGCGAGCGCTCGGCGGATCTGGCGCTTGCGTCCCTCGACCAGCGTGAGATGGAGCGACGTCGTCTCCCGGTCGCGCGTCACGCGATCCACCCCCGCCGGCGCGGTGGCGCCGTCCTCGAGCAGGACTCCGCGCGCCAGGCGATGAAGCGCCTCGTCGCTCATCGCGCCGCGCGCGTGCACCGCGTACTCGCGCTCGATACCGTGCGAGGGATGGAGCAGCGCGTGGTGCAGCGGTCCGTCGTTGGTGAGCAGCACCAGTCCCGAGGTGTCGCGGTCGAGGCGACCCACCGGGAACAGGCGCGCGCTGCGCTCCGGAACGAGATCGAGGATCGCACTTCGGCCCTCGGGATCGCGGACCGTGGTCACGACGCCGAGAGGCTTGTGCACGAGCCAGTACGCGAGCGGCTCGGCCACCAGCCGCTGGCCGTCCACGCACACGACGTCGCGCGCCGGGTCGGCGCTCTCCCCGAGAGCGGCGACGCGCCCGTTGACCGTGACACGGCCCGCGCGGATCCACGCCTCGGCGGCGCGCCGCGAGGCCACGCCGGCGGCGGCGAGCACGCGCTGGAGACGAACCGGACCCGCGGATCGGCTCGCGGTCAGTGCGTCGTGACGCCCGGCGGGGGCGCCTCCTCCTCCGCGGCGGCGAGCTCCTCCTCCGCAGCGAGGTCGTCCTGCGCGGCGTCGTCTTCGTCGAGCGCGTCCGGGCGCGAGGCCACGCCGTCCTGCACCGCCTCCTCGGCGAGCGCGTCTGCGTCCTCGCCCGCCTCGGCCAGCGCCTCGATCGCGCGCAGGCTCGGCAGGTCGCCGAGCTTCGCCAGCCCGAACACCTCCAGGAACCGGCGCGACGTGGCGTAGACGATCGGGCGTCCCGCCACCTCCCGGTGCCCGGCGATGCGGACGAGCTGGCGATCGAGCAGGCTGCGCAGCACCGCTCCCGCGTCCACGCCGCGGATGTGTTCGATCTCGGCGCGGGTCACCGGCTGGCGATAGGCCACGATCGCGAGCGTCTCGAGCGCCGCGGGCGACAGACGCAGCGGCCGCGACTTCTGGATCTGCTTCAGATAGACGGCGAACTCGGGCAGCGAACGCAGCTGGTAGCCGCCGGCGACCTCCCAGATCTCGAAGGCACGCCGCTGCTCCGCATACTCCGCGTTCAGCTCGTCGATCAGCGCGCGCACCTGCGAGGGATTGCATCCGGGCAGCACGGCCGCGATGCGTGCGGGCGCGATCGGCTCGGGCGACGCCAGCACGATGGCTTCCACGATCCGGCGCTCCTGCTCTCGTTCCACGAATCCTCCCCGGCCGCCGACCGGCCGCTCGTCCTACATGAGATCCGAGACGCGTTCGATCCAGGTGCGATCCGCGCCCTCGCCGCGCCGGCGGACGTGGATCGCGCCGCGCGGCACGCCCGCGTCGTCCACGCCCTGGTAGAGCCCGATCGCCTCGAGACGCGTCAGCTCGAGGATCGCGAGGAAGGTCGTGACCAGGATCGGCCGGCTGGCCCGGTGGCCGTCCTCGCGCACCAGGTCCTCGAACTCGCAGCCCGCCCGGTCGGCGAGCACCTGCATCACCGCGAGCATGCGCTCGCGCACGGTGATGGTCTCCACCTCGACCTCGTGGGCGGCGCCCGTGTGCGCGGGTCGGGCCAGCACCCGGCGCATCGCCTCGACGAGCTCGAAGACGCCGACCTCCACCTCGCGCTCGCCCTCGGGCGGGGGCTCCGGAGCCGGCGCCTGGGCGGCGAAGACGTCGCGGCCCAGCAGCGGCCGGTCGCCGATCTCGCCCGCCGCCTCCTTGAAGCGCTGGTACTCGAGCAGCCGCGCCACCAGCTCGGCGCGGGGGTCCATCCCGTCTTCCTGGATCGCGCTCGGATCCGGCGGCAGCAGCATCCGCGACTTGATCCACGCCAGGGTCGCAGCCATCACCAGGTACTCGGCGGCCAGGTCGAGCTGGAGCTCGCGCATCAGATCCAGGTACTGGATGTACTGCTCGGCAATGCGCGCGATCGGGATGTCGGTGACGTCGACCTCGTTGATCCGGATCAGATGGAGCAACAGGTCGAGCGGCCCCTCGAAGATCGGGAGCTTCACCGCGTACGAGGGATCGGAGCCCCAGGGCGGCGAAGAAGAAGGCGGACCCGCAGCGGTCATGCGATGCGCACTCCGAGCACAGGCGGGTTCGACGGAGGGGGAGGCGCGGCGAGTATGGGAGATCGTCGGCAGCCGGGCAAGGACGGTTCGTTTTGGGGGATGGGCCGGGCGCGGGAAGAGCGTACCCTGCTCTCGGCCGCCCAGGCGGTGACGGCCGGGAGAAGGAAGATGGCAGAGGGGCACAGCGCGGCGGACGCCACGAGCCGCTTCGGCGACGCGAGCCAGCCGCGCGCCGTCGCGATCGCGGCCGCGTTCGTGCTCTCGCTCTACTGCGGCCTCGCGCTCGCCTACCGCGACTCGATCCCGCTGTTCGCCACGGCCGAGGAGGCCGCGAGCCTCCACTACGCCGCCTTCGTGCGCGCCGAGGGTCGCCTGCCGCGACCGACGGCGGACGAGGTGCCGGGAGCGGACCATCAGCCGCCGCTCGTGTACACGATCGCCGCGCCCCTGCTGGGTGCCTCGAGGCTGGACGGCGCCACGGCCTCGGAAGCCCTGCTCGCGGCCACCCGGCCCGAGGCGGCGAGCGGGGGGGCCGCCTCCGTCCCGGTGTCGCGGCGCGCCCTCGCGCAGGAGCTCGCCGGCCTCGAGCTCCTGCGCGGCGTCAGCCTGGCCTTCGGCCTGCTGGCGGTGATCTTCACCTTCGCGGCCGTCTGGCGCGCGAGCCAGGACGCGCGGCTCGCGCTGCTGGCGGGCGGCCTGCTCGCCTTCAACCCCGAGTTCCTGTTCACCTCCGCCACGTTTTCGAACGACACGGCGACGGTGGCGGTGGGCGCCGCGGCGCTCTGGATCTTCGTGCGCAGTCTGGAGGATCCCGAGGTGGGCCCGTCGCGCCGAGACTACGCCGCGCTCGGCTTCGTGGGCGCGCTGGGACTGCTCACGAAGCTCTCCACGCTGCCCGTGGTGCTGGCGACCCTCGTCGCGCTGCTGGCCACGGACCGCCGGCGCGCCGGCGCGCGCTCGCTGGATGCGGCGATTGCGGGCGCCGTCCTGCTGATCGTGGCGGGGCCCTACCTCGCGTGGTCGTCCGAGTACCGAGGCGGCCCGCTGGGACTCCCGGCGCTCCTGGGCGCGCTCGGCGACGCACCGCGCCCGGAGGCGTTCGGCGGCCGGCTCTCCTATTGGGTCACGGTCTACTGGGACCACACCTTCGAGTCCTACTGGGCCGGCTTCGGGGGCCTCCCGGGTGGCGTGCCCGAGTGGGTCTATCTCGCGTTCTTCACCTTCACCTGGACGGGCTGCCTCGGCTTCGCGGCGGGGCGCCACGCCGAGCCGCTCGATCCGCTGGGCTCGCACGCCCTGCGCCGCTACCTGGTGGGAGCGATCGGCGCGGTGGTGCTCGCCCACTTCGCGTGCAATGCGCTGTTCGCCGTGCCCGATGGCCGGTATCTGTTCGCGGGCGCACCCCACATCGCGTTCCTCCTCGCTCTCGGATGGCTGCGCCTGCTCGCCACCGAGCGCAGGATCCTCTTCATCGCGCTGTGCGTCGTCGGGGCCCTGCTCGCCCTCGACCTGCTGTGCCTGCGCAGCGTCCTGCTGCCCGCCGTCGCCGCCCTGCCCTGAGCGGCGTCAGGAATCCGGCCGCGCCTTCTTCTTCCGTGCGCGCGGAGTGCGCCGGCTGCGCCGCGCGATCTCGGCGGAGAGCGCCAGGGCCTCTTCGCGGTTGCGCACGCTGCCGTCCAGCCAGGCGATCCGGATCCGCTCGAGGGCGCGGGCGATCGCAGGGCCCGCGAGCCCGGCGGCGACCAGATCGTCCCCGGTCACGGGAGGGCGGCGCAGGCGGTCCTCGCGCGCAAAGCGCTCGATCCGGCGCCGCGCCGCTGGCTCCGAGCGCACGTAGACAGCGAGCAGCACCTCCTCGCTCAGCGCCCCGAGCACCGCGTCGATCGCACCGCGCCCGCGTGCACGCGCCAGCGCCCGCTCCGCGCGCTCGACCAGGCGCGGCATCTCCACCAGCTGCCGGGCCGGGTCGCCGCGCAGGCCGAAGCGACGTAGCGCGCGACGGCGCAGCTGCGGCGCGAAGGGGCCGAGCCAGACCGCGAAGCCGGTCATCCACGGGCGCAGGCGACCGGACGTCCAGGGCGGCTGTGCGATCGCGCGTCCCAGGCGGCGCAAGGGCACCACCGCTTCCCGGGGCAAGGTGAGACCGGGCTCGAGCACCCCGAGGACGTGCCACTCGTCGAGCGCGCGCAGCGCGCGCCCCGGGTCGAGTCCGCGCGCCGCGTCCTCGAACACGCGGTCGAGCTCGCGGCGCAGGCGATCTCCGCTCACCGATCCGAAGCAGCCGTCGCGCAGCGCATTGCGCAGCGCCCCGCGCGTGCGCGGCGCGAGCGTGAAGCCGAGCCGCGGACCGAGACGCGCGGCGCGCAGGGCGCGCGTGGGATCGTCGTGGAAGCTGCGCTCGTGCAGGACGCGCAGCTTGCGCGCGGCCAGGTCCCGGAGTCCCCCCGCGCTGTCGACGATCGGCGGATGGCGCTCCCGTGCCGTCCGCGACAGAGGCATCGCCAGGGCGTTCACGCTGAAGTCGCGCCGCGCCAGGTCCTTCTCGAGATCCGCCGGCGTCACGGTCGGGAGCGCCCCCGGGTGCGCATAGCTCTCGCTCCGGGTGGTGGCGAAATCGATCGACGCCTCGCGCCCGCGCAGCGAAGCCGTGCCGAAGCGATCGTGGCGCACCACCTTCTCCTCGGGCCGCGCGACCCGGGCCGCGAGGTCGCCCGCGCCGGCCGGATCCCCCTCGATCAGCAGGTCCACGTCGACGATCGGCCGCTCGAGCAGCAGGTCGCGCACCGGTCCACCCACCAGCAACACGGAGGATCCCTCGGCGTCCGCGACCTCCAGCACCCGGCGGGCCAGCTCGGCCAGGGGAGCGGGCATCCGGGCCAGCGGATCCGGGGGGCGCGGCGGGCTCACGAGCGGCTCCGAGCCGGGTCCGCGCGCCCGCGACCGCGCGGGTGCCGACGCTCGACGGTGTCACGCAGGCGAGCGCGGCTCACGTGGGTGTAGATCTGGGTGGTCGACAGGTCGGCGTGACCCAGCAGCGTCTGTACCGCGCGCAGGTCGGCCCCGCCCTCCAGCAGATCCGTCGCGAAGGCATGGCGCAGGACGTGGGGCGAAACGCGCTCGCTGGGCACGCCGGCTCGGCGCGCGATCTGGCGCAGACGCAGGAAGAAGTTCTGGCGCGTCATCGGCCCGCCGCGACGGGTGAGGAACAGCGCCTCGGGCTCCCGGCGCGCCCGGCGGGACAGCTCCGGCCAGCCCTGTTCCAGGTAGACCGCCACCGCCGCGAGGGCGGGCTCGCCCAGCGGAACCAGGCGCTCCACCCGCCCCTTGCCGACGACCCGCAGCCATCCCCCGCGTCGCTCCAGGGCGGCGCGCGGGAGCCCCACCAGCTCGCTGACGCGCAGTCCCGCACCGTAGAGCACCTCGAGCATCGCGCGATCCCGCAGCGCCAGAGCGCCCTCGCCCTGCCCGGCCGCCTCGATCAGCGCCGCCGACTCATCGGGCCGCAGCACCTTCGGCAGCGCGCGCTCGGCGCGCGGCGCAGCGATCCCCCGGGCCGGATCTCGCCGGAAGGCCCCCTCCGCCCCCGCATGGCGCAGGAAGCAGCGCGTCGCCACCAGTGCGCGTGCCCGGCTGCGCGGCGCCAGCCCGCGACGGGCCAGCGCCCCGGCGAAGGCCGACAGGTGGTCGGGCGTCACGTCGCGCGCGCACCGCACCCCTGCGCCGGCGAGGAACTCCGCAAGCCGGGAGAGGTCCCGGCCGTACGCCTCCACGGTGCGGGGCGAGAGTCCGCGTTCGACCGCCGCGTGACGCAGGAACGCGTCGATCCCGCGCCCGACCGCGTCATCGCGCCTGGCCAAGTGCCTCGCCCGAGCGCAGGGCGGCGAGCAGGTCGCGCCGCAGCGCCTCCATCGCGGCCTCGTCCGCGAGCTTCCGCCCCTCCGCGTCCTTCACGTAGAAGGCGTCGGTCACCTGATCCAGCACCCGACCCGCCTTCGAGATGTAGATCTCGTAGCCGTGCTCCGCGATCACCCGGGTGAGATCGTGGAGCAGACCGAGCCGGTCGTTCGCCGCGACGTCGACGATCGTGTAGAAGTCGGACTCGTCGTTCGAGATGTGGACCGTCTCCGGTCGGCGCGAGGGCGACGCCGTCGCGCCCACCGGACGTCCGCGGCGCCGCACCAGCTCCTCCACACCGTCCTTTCCGCTCAGCACGCGCTCGAGCGAGCCCAGGAAGTCGCGCCACACCACGTCGCGCGCCCGCTCGTCGCCGCCGGGCGTAGCGACCCGGTAGACCTCGAGCGCGAGGCCGGCACGGCTCGTGTACACGTGGGCTCCCAGGATGTTCATGTGGTGAGCGGTGAGCACGCCCGCCACGTTGGAGAACAACCCGTGTACGTCCTTCGTGTAGACGATGAACTCGGTGAAACCTCCGCGCATCTCCTTGATGCCGTGGGAGAAGGTCCGGTCGGGCTCGTGGGCCATCGCCACCAGGGCGTGCCGCGCGATCTGGGTGGGCGTGTGCGCCGTGAAGTAGCGGCGCGGCATCGCCTCGAAGTAGCTCTCGATCGCCAGATCGCTCGCCCCCTGGCGGCGCAGCTCCTCGGCGGCGGCGAGGCGCCGGGTCTCGACGCGCCGCTCGATCAGCTCCACCGCCGAGTCCGCGTCGTCGGCGCCGGTCTCGAGCAGCTCGCTCGTCTTCTCGAACAGATCCTTGAGCAGACTGCCCTTCCATTCGGTCCAGGCGCTCTTCGAGGAGGCGCGCATATCCACGACCGTGAGCAGGTAGAGCAGACGGAGCCGATGCCGGTTCCCGACCGTGCGCCCAAATTCGAGGATCAGGCGCGGATCCGAGAGGTCGCGCCGCTGGGCGATGTGGGACATCACCAGGTGCTGCTCGACCAGGAACTCGACTGTGTCGATCAGCTCCGCGGGCGCACTCAGCCGCTCCAGACACGAGCGTGCGCGCACGGCGCCCTTGTGCGAGTGCTCGCCCCCCAGCCCCTTGCCGATGTCGTGCAGCAGGCAGCCGAGGATCAGCGGCAGAAGGTCGCCGACGCCGCGCGCGAGCGCGGTCAGCTCGGGGAGCTCGTGCTCGAAATCGCCCTTCCACAGCCGACGAAGCTCCTCGACCAGGAAGATCGAGTGAACGTCGACGGTGTAAGTGTGGTACATCACGTGCTGCCAGCGGCAGACGATGTGGTCCCACTCGGGCAGCAGGCTGGAGAGCACCCCCACCTCGTTCATCGCGACGAGCGAGCGGGTGACGCGGCGCTCGCTGCGCAGGATGTCGAAGAAGATCGCCGCCGCCTCGGGGCGGTGGCGGTACGCTTCGTCGATCAGGTCGAGGCTCTCGCGCACCAGGCGCCGCGCCTTCCGGGTGAGCGGGACGTCGTGTCGCTGGGCGACCTGGAACGTCTTCAGCAGCAGCAGCGGATCGTTGCGCAGCTGGCGCGCGTGGGGGATCTCGAGCTGGCCGTCGGCGATCCGCAGGCCCTCCTCCACGTTCTGGATGCGGCGCCGCCGCGGCTTCTGGCGCACGCGTGCCAGACACTGCTCCATCACCAGAGAGGCGGCATTGAGGACGTCGCGTGCGTGGCGGTAGTAGTCCCCCATGAACAGCTCGACCGGGAGGTTTTCGCCGCTCTCGACCTCGTAGCCGAAGGCCTTCGCCACGTGCTCCTGGAGATCGAAGGAGAGCTGGTCGTGCTTGCGACCCACGTAGAGGTGGAGCTCGTTGCGCACGCGCCACTGGAAGTCGAGGGCAGCCGCGACGTCCCGCACCTCCTCGGGCGTGAGCAGTCCCTGGTGCAGGAAGTCGCTGCGGCTGTGGGAGCCGGGCAGCGCGGCCTGCATCACCCAGAAGGCCGCGTGGTAGTCGCGGAGACCGCCCGCGCCCTCCTTCACGTTTGGCTGGAGCAGGTAGAGCGAATCGCCGTAGCGGGTGTGCCGATCGTGCATCCCGACGATCTGATCGGCGATGAAGGACTCGGGCCGGTCGAGCAGGCGCGTCTGCACCAGGCGCGTGAACTGGTGGAAGAGGATGCCGCTGCCGGCCAGGAAGCGCGGCGTCAGCAGCGCGGTGCAGACGGTCGGATCCTCGCGCGCGAGGCGGATCGTGTCCGCGATCGTGCGCGTGGCGCCGCCAACCGTGACCTGCGCGTCCCACAGCCACATCTGGAGCCGCTCGGCCACGGACTTCACGTAGGGGGTCGCCGCGTCGCGGTACAGGAAGAGCAGGTCTACGTCGGAGTGGATGCTCATCTCGCGTCGCGCGTAGCCGCCGACGGCCACCACGCAGAACTCGCTCGGTCCGTCCCCCCCTTCGTCGAAGTAGTGCTGCTCCGAGAGCTCGAACAGACGCCGCACGAGGTCGTCGATCAGGTCCGAATGGGCCTCGTTCACCTGGCGACCGCTGCCCCCCGCCTCGTGCAGCGCGCGCAGGTGCTCCCGGGCCGCCCCCAGAAAGGCGCGTGCCGCCATCGGGACCTCGCGCATCGGGATCGCCGGGCCCAGCTGGTCGTGGACGTCGGGCGCCTTCAGGGCTCTCTCCTGGCCGCGACGGCCGTGCTCGAGTCGCGGTATCCGGACAGCCCCACCGCGATCCGCTCGGCGAGGGCGTCCAGGTAGCGATCGTCCGCCAGGCGCTTCGCCTCCGCCGCGTGGGTCACGAAGCCCGACTCGACCAGTACCGCCGGCATGCTCGACAGGTAGAGCACGTAGAAGGGTCCCTTCTTCACGCCCAGATCGGGCACCGGCCGGTACTTCTGGGGCAGGCCGTTCACCAGCTCGTTCTGGATGCGCTCGGCGAGCCGCCGCGAGAGGGGCGAGACCTCCGAGACGCGCAGCTGCGCCAGCGTGCGCTGAAGCGCGTTCACCTGGTTGGGCGGCACGCCGTTCTCGCGGGCCGCGACGGTCAGGCTGTGCCGCTCGTGGTTCTCGTCGAGGTAGTAGGTCTCGATGCCGTGGGCGCTGCGGCGCGGCGCCGCGTTGGCGTGCAGGGACACGAACAGATCCCCGCGCGACGCCTCCGCGATCGCGCTGCGCTCCTCGAGACCGAGGGTGCGGTCGCCCTCCCGGGTCATCACGACCTGGAACCCGCGCGCCTCGAGCTTCGATCGCAGCGCCCGCGCCAGCTGCAGCGTGACCACCTTCTCGCGCAGCCCTCCTACGCCGATCGCGCCCGGATCCTTGCCGCCGTGGCCGGGGTCGAGCACCACGGTCTGCGGCACCCGCAGCGACGTGGGAAGACGGGGCGGGTCGCCGGGCGCGGGAGCCGGCCAGTGCAGCGTCTCCTCCCCTTCGCGCCGGCCGTAGACGTCGATCACCAGGCGGTCGGGGTGGGTGAGCGTGAGGATCCGGTGGTGGACGTAGGTCTGGAGGTCGAGCACCACCCGCACGTCCGTGCGCGTGTTCTGACCGATCCGGACCGCGCGCAGCAGACCGTCGCCGACCGGCAGACCCTCGGCGTAGCGCCGCCCCACCCACACGCCCGACAGATCGAGATAGAGGCGCTCCGGGCGTCCCGCGCTGGGCGGCAGCATCCGCGGCGAGTTCTTCAGCTGGACCTCGCCCGACAGCTCGACCACCACGCGCGTGTAGTCCGGATAGGACCAGTGCCGCACCGCGGCGACGTCGTCGAGGCCCTCCGGCCGGTCGACGCCCAGGAGCGGCAGCGCGAGCAGCGCGAGCCACAGCGCGGCGCTTCGCGTCTTCACGACGGATCCTCCTCGTGGAGCTTGCGCTGCCAGCGCGCCAGGGCCGCCAGAGCATCGAGCGGGGTGGTCTCCTCGACCGCCAGGGCGCGCAGGGCGTCGAGCACCTCCTGCTCGCGCGGGTCGCGACGCGGCTCGGCGAACAGCCCCAGCTGCGAGGCCGGCGGCGCGTCGCCGTCGGCGGCCAGCCGCGGACGCCCGCTCGCGTCCAGCTCTCCGCCCTCCAGATTCGCCAGGATCGCCCGCGCCCGGCGCGTCACCGCCTCGGGTAGCCCGGCCAGTCGCGCCACCTGGATGCCGTAGGAGCGCGACGCCCCGCCCTCGACGAGGCGCCTCAGGAACACCACCTCGTCGTTCCACTCCCGGGCGGCGAAATGCGCGTTCGCCACGCGCGGCTTGGCGAGCGCCAGCTCGGTGAGCTCGTGGTAGTGGGTCGCGAACAGGGTGCGCGCGCGCAGCCCCGGCGTGTCGTGGAGGTACTCCGCCACCGCCCACGCGATCGACAGACCGTCGAAGGTGCTCGTGCCGCGCCCGATCTCGTCGAGGATGATCAGGCTGCGCGGCGACGCGTGGGCGAGGATGTCGGCGGTCTCGCGCATCTCGACCATGAAGGTCGACTCGCCGCGGGCCAGACGATCGCTGGCCCCCACGCGGGTGAAGACTCGGTCGACGATCCCGACTCGCGCGCTCTCCGCCGGTACGAAGCTGCCGATCTGCGCGAGCAGCACGATCAGCGCCACCTGACGCAGGTAGGTGCTCTTGCCCGACATGTTGGGACCGGTCAGGACCAGCACCTGGCGGGTCTCGGGATCGAGCAGGGCGTCGTTCGGCACGAAGGCGTCGCCCCCGCGCGCGGCGAGCAGCGGCTCGATCACCGGATGGCGTCCCGCCCGGATCTCCAGCTCCAGACCGTCGTCGACGCGGGGCCGCGTCCAGCCGTCGGCGCGCGCGACCTCGGCGAGCGAGGCGAGTGCATCGAGCTCCGCCGCCGCGTCGGCAGCGAGGCCGATCGCCGCCGATGCTTCCAGCGCCGACAGGCGCAGCTTCTCGAAGATCTCCCGCTCCAGCGCCGCCGCCCGCTCGGTGCCGCCGCGCACCTGGTGCTCGAAATCGCGCAGGCGTGGCGTCGTGAACCGCTCCGCGTTCGCGAGGGTCTGCTTGCGCTCGTAGTCGTCGGGGATGCGCTCGAGGTTGGCCTTGGTGACCTCGATTCCGTAGCCGTGGACGGGGTGGAAGCGGATCTTGAGCGTCGCGATGCCGGTCCGCTCGCGCTCCTCCGCCTCGAGCCCGGCGATCCACTCGCGGCCCTTGCCGACCCCCTCGCGCAGCCCGTCCAGCTCGGCGTGGAAGCCCGCCCGGACGTAGCCGGTCTCCAGCGCGCCGCGCGAGCCGCGGGGTAGCGGGCGCACCTCGTCCTCGAGGGCCTCCCGCAGCAGCGCGGCCACCTGCGGCACGGTGCGCGGCGCCGGCAGTGCGGCCGGGCGCGCGGCGCCCGGCCACGGCTCCTCGCCCCCGGCAAAGGCGTCCTCGACGCCGTGCAGCGCCTCCAGCGACGCGCGCAGGGCGACCAGGTCGCGCGGTGTCGCACCCGGCCGGGCCGCCTTCGCCAGCAGCCGCTCGAGATCGCGCACCGGCCTCAGCGCGGCGCGCAGGCGCGCCCGCAGGCGATCGCGCTCCGCGAGGTACACCACCGCCTCCTGGCGGGCGGTGATCGCCCCGGGCGCCACCAGTGGATAGGAGAGCCAGCGCGCCAGGCGCCGCGCGCCGAGCGGCGTCTGGGTGCGGTCGATGCGCTCGATCAGCGTACGCGCGCGCGAGCCGTCCTCGCCGTTGCGGAACAGCTCGAGGTGGGCGCGCGTCGGCTCGTCGAGCACCATCGCGTCGGCGAGCGCATAGCGCCGCAGACGCGCGGTCTGTCCCAGGGCGAAGGGCTGGTGGCGCTCCACGTAGTGGAGCAGGGCCGCGGCGGCGCGCGAGGCCGGATCTCCCGCGTCGGCGGCGAGCCCCTCCGGATGCCGCGGCGCGCTCGAGACGTCGAAGCACGCGCGCTCCACGGTCGAGCGGGCGACATCGGGCAGCTCGCGCGCCAGAGCCGCCGCGAGCTCCTCGTCGTCCTTCGGAAGGACCAGCTCGCGCGGCGCCAGCCGCCGCAGCTCATCGACCAGGAGTGCAGGCAGACCGACCGCGACGCGCGCCACCGCCGTCGCGCGCAGGTCGCCGGTGGAGGCGTCGAGCACCGCCAGACCCAGCGGGTCCCCCGGACACACCGCCACCAGGGCGAGCTCGGCGGCCGCCTCGATCGCCTGGGGGTCGCTCGCCAGGCCGGGCGTCACCACCTCCACGACCTCGCGCCGGACGAGCCGCCGCCCCGCCGCGGCGCGCGCGTCCTCCACCTGCTCGCAGACCGCCACCCGGTAGCCGTGATCGGCGAGCACCGCGAGGTAGCCGTCGGCGGCGTGGACGGGGACGCCGCACATCGGCACCGCGTCCTCCTTGTTCTTGTCGCGGGTGGTGAGCGCGATGTCGAGCAGGGGCGCGGCGATCTCGGCGTCGCGCAGGAACATCTCGTAGAAATCGCCCATCCGGTAGAAGAGGATCGCGTCCGGGTGCTGCGCCTTGATCGCCAGGTACTGGCGCATCATCGGGGTGTCGAGCGCCGATCGGGTGCCGCTCACGACAGACGCTCCCGCGTGCGCAGCAGCCCGCGTCGATCGAGCACGTCGAGCAGCTCGGCGTACTCCTTCGTGGTGTCCGCGTCGCGGTGCTCGGAGAGCAGCAGCCTCCCCAGCACCGCGCGCGCCTCCAGGTGGTCCGGCTCGCGCTCGAGCAGCCGGCGCAGCTCGGCGAGCGCCTCCTCCACGTCGCCGCGGGCGCCCAGCGTGCGCGCCAGCGCGAGCCGCGCGTGGGCGTCGTCGTCGCGCTCGGCCAGCAGCCGGCGCAGGTAGTCCTCGAACTCGCCCGCGCGCCCCAGCGCCGCGTAGGCCGCCTCGATGCGGGGGTAGACGAGCACTCCGCTGCGCCGGTCGAGGGAGGGGATCCTCGACCAGGCGGCCAGCGCCGCCTTCGAGGAGCCGCGCTCGGCCTCGAGCGATCCCAGCACCAGCCAGCCGCGCACCGAGCGCGGGTTCGCGCGCAGCGCGCGCTTCACCGCGCGGCGCGCCTCGTCGTCGCGGCCCTCGGCCTGGGCCGCCTCGGCCATGTCCACCCACAGTCGGGCCTCCTCTGCGGATCCGTCGCTCTTCTCCACCTTCGCGAGCCGGCGCTGCATCTGCAGTGCGCGCGGATAGTCGCGCGCATCCGCGAGCAGCGCGATCAGTGCGCGCAGCGCCCCGACGTGCCTCGGGCTGTGGGCCAGCACCTCCTCGTAGGAGGCGATCGCCCGCTGGAGGAAGCCCCCCTGGCGGAAGTCCGCCGCGAGATCGGCGATGCAGGTCACGGTCTGGTCCGGCTCCAGGTCGCGACGCAGCAGCAGGTTCTGGTGCACGCGGATCGCCCGACCGATCTCCCCGCGCATCCGGTAGAAGCGCCCGAGCGCCAGATAGGGCTCGATGTCCGAAGAGTCCAGCTCGGCGGCCGCGACCAGGAGCTTCTCCGCCCGCTCGTGATCGCGCTCGAGCACGGCGAGCAGCGCCTCCCGGATCGCGGCGTCGGCATCGCGGGGAGCTCGCGCGCGCCGGCGCCCACGCATCCATCGCCACACGAGAGTCAGCCGTCCTTCTGCCCGGCTCGGGCGAGCGGCTTCTCGAACGAGTCGGAGCCGGCGTCGGGTGCCAGGGACAGATTGCGCAGCTGATGGATCTCGGCCTCGAGGCCGTGGACGGCCTTGCGGTAGCGCCGCTGCACGATCCGCGCACGCAGCGCGAACCACAGGCCGAGGGCGGCGGCCAGCACGAAGCCGACGGCGAAGAACCACAGGAGGCCCTGCCAGAGAGGAAGCTCGACCACGCCCCAAACGTAGGAGATCGGGACACGAGCCTGGTTCTCCGCGGCAAACCGCCAGCCCGCCACCATCATGGCGACGACGACGGCCGCCCCGAGGAGACGTCGCACCCAGCGCATGGTTCGGTCACTCCCGGGGGGCGAGAGCGGCGGGAGAGGATCAGGAGCCCGACGAGGAGGACGACGGCGAGTCGCTGTCGCGTCCCCCGTCGACCATCTCCTTCAGCTCCTTGCCCACCTTGAAGAAAGGCGTCCGCTTCGCCGAGATGTGCACGGGCTCGCCCGTCTTCGGGTTCCGCCCTTCCCGGGCCTCCCGCACCTTCACCTGGAAGCTCCCGAAGCCGCGGATCTCGATGCGCTCGCCCTGGCGAAGCGCGGTCGCCATCGAGTCGAAGATCGTGTTCACCACGATCTCCGTATCCTTCTTCGAGATGTGCGGGGTTCTCTCGGCCACGGCCTCGATCAGTCCGCTCTTGGTCATGGTCTACTCGTCTCCTCCCTCCGACCCGGAGGACGACGATTCGGCCTTCCGGGCGAGCTTCTCGGCGAGGAGGTCGCCCAGCGTCGTCGCCTGCCGCGCCGACTGCTGAGCCGCCAGTTTCTTCAGGGACTCGCGCTGCTCCTTGTCGGTGAGCGCGCGGATCGAGAGGGAGATCTTCTGCTCCATCGGGTCGACGCGGGTGACGAGCGCCGTCACCTCCTGGCCCGGAGACACCACCTCGGCGGGGTTCTCGACCCGATCGGTGGACAACTCGGAGCTGTAGATCAGGCCCTCGATCCCCTCTTCGAGCTTCACGAAGGCGCCGAAGTCGGCGACGTTCGTGACCGGCCCGGTGATCTCGCTACCCACCGGGTACTTGCGCAGGATCTCGTTCCAGGGGTTGTCGTGGAGCTGCTTGATGCCCAGGGAGAACTTCTCGTTCTCCTTGTCGATCTTGAGCACCACCGCCTCGATCACGTCCCCCTTGTTGAACTTCTCGCTGGGGTGCTTGATCTGCTCGGTCCAGGAGATGTCGGACACGTGGACCAGGCCGTCGATGCCCTCTTCGAGGCCGACGAAGACGCCGAAGTTGGTGACGTTGCGGACCGCGCCCGAGACCTTGGTGCCGACCGGGTACTTCTCCTCGATCACGCTCCAGGGGTTCGGCTCGATCTGCTTCATGCCGAGCGAGATCTTCCGATCGCGCTCGTCCACGTCGAGGACCACCGCCTCGACGGTGTCGCCGACGGTCACCACCTTCGAGGGGTGCTTGATCCGCTTCGTCCAGGACATCTCGGAGACGTGGATCAGGCCCTCGATGCCGGGCTCGAGCTCGACGAAGGCACCGTACTCGGCCAGCGACACCACGCGGCCTTCGATGCGCTTGCCGATCGGGTAGCGCATGGAGGCGTCGATCCACGGGTCGGGCTGGATCTGCTTCAGGCCCAGGGACACGCGCTCGTTTTCCTGGTCGAACTTCAGCACCTTCACCTTGATCTCGTCGCCCACCTGGAAGAGCTCGCTCGGGTGGTTGACGCGGCCCCAGGACATGTCCGTCACGTGGAGCAGGCCGTCGATCCCGCCGAGGTCGATGAAGGCGCCGTAGTCGGTGAGGTTCTTGATCACGCCGTCGACGATCTGGCCCGGAGCCAGGGTCTGGAGCGTGGTCTCGCGCATCTTCTTGCGCTCGCTCTCGAGCAGCGCGCGCCGGGAGAGCACGATGTTCGCGCGGCGCTTGTTGAACTTGATGATCTTGAACTGGAGCTTCTGTCCGACGATGTGCTCCAGGTTGCGCACCGGCCGCAGATCGACCTGGGAGCCGGGCAGGAACGCCTTGACGCCGATGTCGACGGCCAGCCCGCCCTTCACCCGGGAGAGCACCGTGCCCTCGACGGGCTCGTCGGCCTTGTAGGCCTTGCTGATGTCGTCCCAGACCTTGAGGCGATCGGCCTTCTCCTTGGAGATGACCACGCGGCCGTCTTCGCCCTCGGCTTCCTCGAGCAGGACGTCGACCTCGTCGCCAGGAGCGACGAGGATCGTTCCGTCGTCGTCCATGAACTCCCAGGACGCGACCATTCCCTCGGACTTGAAGCCGATGTCGATCGCGACGTGCTCGTCGTCGATCGAGAGCACGGTTCCCTTGACCACCTCGCCTTCTTTGATCGGGCGGAGGTTCTTCTCGAACAGGTCGGCGAAGGATTCGCCGGTGTGGACGTCACTCATAGGCCTTGATCGGGGTCTCCCTTGGAAAAACGTTTGCCGCGCGCGGGCGTGGCGTCGAGTTGGCAATCGGACGCCGGCTCCTCGGGGAGCGACGCCTCCAACAGCGCGGTCCGGGCGGCGGAGAGTAGCCGGTCCAGGCCCTCGGCGTCGCCCGCCTCCAGGGCCCGGGCGAGCCGCTCGAGGGCCGCCCCGGCGGCGCCCAGCGGGGCCGCCAGCGCCTTGCGGTTGGCGGTGAGGATGTCGGCCCACAGCTCCGCGTCGCTGCGGGCGATCCGGGTGAAGTCGCGGAAGCCGGCACCCGCCAGCTCGGCCGCCGC
>CAZZFT010000059.1:0-27678 GCA_964653555.1 uncultured Spirochaetales bacterium
TTCGTCGCGCCACACCACCCGGTCCGCCATGCTGGGCGGGAGCTGCTCGCGCGGTCCGCGGAAGCATGCGGTGAGGCGCCGCCACCGGATCGGCGCCGTCTGGAGGAGGTCGGGTACCTCGTCGGAGGTCGCGGCGATCGCGGCAACCGGCGCGTTCAGCAGCAGCGCGCGCCCGGTCCAGATCTCCTTCGAGCCCGCCAGAGCGAGACCGGGTTGGCCCGATACCGTGACGAGGCGGAATGCGCCTTCGATCTCGCGCCGCTCGCCGTAGAGCGCCTCGACCCGCCGACGCAGCAGGCCACGCAGCTGTCCGTCGCCACCGCTCACCGCGACGCCGCCGTGGAGCAGACCGCCGAGCAGGCGCGACTTCGCCTCGGGAGACGGCGAGCGCTCGCCCAGGTTCGAGAGTGCGCGCACGGGAGCCTCGAGCACGGTGCGCAGGGTGGGCGGCAGCCCGTCGAGAACGGCCGGCCAGCCGCGCTCGGGCGCCGTGCGCCGTCCGGGTGCGAGCGCCTCCCGGGCCCGACGTGTCGCGCGCAACGAGAGCTGGGTGTCGAGCAGGGCCTTGCGCTCGGCGGAGGCGGCCTCGGCGAGCGCCTGCACCCAGCCGCGCGCCTGCTCGCGGGTGGCGAGGCCCCAGCTCGACCACTCTTCGGCGGTGTGCGTGCTGCGGCCGAGGTCGACACGGCGCTCCGCGTCGCACACCTGAAGCGCGATGTCTTCGCCCACGAAGCGCCGCTGGTCGATCAGGGCCACGCCCAGCGAGCGCAGGCACTCCGCGAGCAGACCCTGGGAATCCGCGTCGACCAGCAGGAAGGGCTCGCGCATCGCGTCCGCCTGGGTGGCGGCCCGCTCCTCCAGCACCAGCACGCGCAGTCCGGCCTGGCCGAGCCGCACCGCCGCGACCAGCCCTGGCAGTGCCGTGCCCAGCATCAGGACGTCGTAGCGACGAACCCGATACGTGTCGCCCGCCGAGATCGCCGGGAGACCGCGCATCACCCTGCGAGGGGGCCGAGTCGCAGCGGCGGGTCCTCCGGCTTGCGCACCTCGATCTCGCCGATCCGGTACGCGCGTTCGCCCAGCGCCTGGATCCGATCGAGGATGTCGCTCGCCTCCTCGGGCGGGACGATCAGGATCATCCCGATGCCGCAGTTGAACACGCGCAGCATCTCCTCCTCGCCGATCGCGCCGCGCCGCTGCAGCCAGTCGAAGATCGGCGGGCGCGGCCACAGGGAGGGGTCGATCCGGGCCTGGACCCCCTTCGGCAGCACTCGCGGCACGTTTCCGGGGAAGCCGCCTCCGGTGATGTGGGCGAGGCCGTTGAGGGTGAAGTCGCGCATCAGGTTGAGGATCGTCCGGACGTAGATCCGCGTCGGAGCCAACAGCGCGCTGGCCAGCGTGGTGTTGAGCTCGGGATTCTCCGCGAGCAGGTCCAGCTCTCCGGAGCGGAGTCCGCCCTCGATCACCCGGCGAACCAGGCTGAAGCCGTTGCTGTGTACGCCCGAGGAGGCGAGCCCGAGGATCGCGTCGCCCTGGCTGATGCTGGAGCCGTCGATCACCCGGTCGCGCTCGACGACGCCGACGCCGAAGCCCACCAGCTCGATCTCCCCCTCGGCGTACACGCCGGGCATCGTGGCGGTCTCGCCGCCCAGCAGCGCGCAGCCGGCCCGGCGGCAGCCCTCGGCCATCCCGCGCAGCGCCTGGCGGGCGAGGGACCGATCGAGCTGTGACATGGCCACGTAGTCGAGGAACACCAGCGGCTCGGCACCCTGGACCACCAGGTCGTTCACCACCATCGCGACGCAGTCGATGCCGACGGTGTCGAAGCGGCCGACCTCGGCAGCCAGCTTGAGCTTGGTGCCGACGCCGTCGGCGCCGGCGACGAAGATCGGGTTCTCGTAGCGCTCGGGGGCCTTGAAGAGACCAGCGAAGCCGCCCACCGACGAGAGGATCTCGGGGCGCAACGTGGAGCGCGTGATGTCGCGGATCTCGTCGACGAACCCCTCGTCGTGGTCGAGATCGACACCCGACGCCGCGTAGGTGGGGGCGCTCCGCTCCCCGTCGTTCGAGCGGGATTCGTTCGACCGTGCTTCACTCGGCTGGGAGGGGCCGCGCTTCGTACCGCCGCGTCGTCGCGCGGACGGGCCGGGAGCGCCGTCGGCTTCGCTCACGCCGCGATGGATAGGCGAGCGGGCCTCGGAGCGCAATCGGGGCCGTGCTATCGTCGATCGGTGAAGCTCTCGGTGGTGATTCCGACGCTCGACGAGGCGGAGCACATCGAGGCAGCCATTCAAGCGGCGATGGGCGGCGCCCTCGACGCCCGGGATTGCGGTTCCGGGCCTTCCCGAGCGGCGCCGCTTGCATACGCGGCTCTTTCGTCCGCGCCGGCGGGTATCGCGCCCCCCTCCGGCACCGAGGAGGGGTTGGAAGCGGTCGGCCGAGCGAGCGGTCGAAGGCATTCCGTCCCGCCCGGTCCGGACCCGGTGGAAGACATCGAGGTGATCGTCGTCGACGGGGGCAGTGCGGACGCCACGGTGGAGCGGGCCGAGGCGCTCGGCGCGCACGTGATCCGCAGCGAGCGCGGTCGCGCCCGCCAGCTTCAGCGGGGAGTACAGTGGAGTCGCGGGGACGCGCTCGTCCTGGTTCACGCGGACACCTGCCTCCCCCCGGGCTGGCCCGCGGTCCTGCGCCGCGCTCTGGCCGACGAGCGCGTCGTGGGCGGGGCGTTCCGACTGCACTTCGACGAGCGGACCCCCTTCCTGCGCGCGATCGAGTGGGGGACGCGTCTGCGCGTCGCCCTCTGGCGGCTCCCCTACGGCGACCAGGCGCTGTTCGTACGCCGCAGCGCGCTCGACGCCGTCGGCGGCGTGCCCCAAGTGCCGGTAATGGAGGACCTGGACCTGGTCCAGGCCTTGAAGGGCCGCGGCCGGCTGGCGCTGCTGTCGCTGCCGGCCGTCACGTCGGCCCGGCGCTATCGGGCGGGCGGTCCGCTGCGGACCATGCTCCGGCACTGGCTGGCGGCGGCCGCCTGGACGCTCGGGGTGGACCGCGCGCGCGTCGCGCAATGGGTGGGGCGGTGACCGCGGAGGTCGCGAGCGCGGCCCGGGTCGCGCGCTCCCCGAGCGGGGCGCGCTCCGCCCTGCGTCGCCTGGCGCGCTATGTGGGGCGCAATCGGGGCTACTACGCGGTCTGGGTCCTGGTCACCCTGGGCTACGTGGCGGGCTTCGTGGCCGTCCCGATGCTGGTCGGCTGGTCGGTGGGAGCGGTCGCGGAGGGCCTGCCTGCAGCCGAGGTGGCCCGCCGCGTGGGGTGGCTCGCCGTCGCCACCACGTTCCGCGCGGTGCTCCGCTATCACTCGCGCACGCTCGTCTTCAACGCCGCGCGCCAGATCGAGTACGAGCTGCGCGGCGACATCTTCGCCCATCTCCAGCGTCTGCCGCAGAGCTTCTACTTCCGCTGGCGGACCGGCGACATCATGAGCCGCTGCGTGAACGACATCAACGCGGTGCGCCTGTTGATGGGCGTGGGACTGCTCAACCTGATCCAGACGCCCGTGCTGTACGTGGCCGTGATCGGCGCGATGATGAAGGTCGACGCCCACCTCGCGCTGCTGGTGCTGCTTCCCTATCCGCTCTTCATCCTGGTCGCTCGCACACTGGGCCGCGCGATCCATCACTGGAGCCTGCTCACCCAGGAGGGGCTCGCCGACGCGTCCAATCAGCTCCAGGAGACGATCTCGGGCATCGCCGTAGTGAAGGCCTACGTGATGGAGGCGCTCTGCGCGCGTCGCTTCGAGGAGGCGAACCAGGAGCTCTACCGCCGGGAGCTGGGGCTGGTGCGCACCCACGCGGCGATGCCCGCCGTGACGGGCATGCTGCCCGCCGTTTCGATGGGGCTGATCCTGCTGATCGGCGGGAGAGAGATCTCGGCGGGCCACATGGACGTCGCCGATTTCTTCACCTTCGCCATGTACATCTACGAGCTGACCTTCCCCACGTTCATCATGGGGTGGGTCGTGGCCCTGGTGCAGCGGGGTGCGGCCTCGATGCAGCGCATCGACGAGCTGCTCTCGGAGGTGCCGACGATCGCGGATCGACCCGATGCGGTGGATCCCGGGGCCCTGCGCGGGGAGATCGAGTTTCGCGATCTGACCTTCCGCTATCCCGGCGAGGACGGCCGCGAGCCGGCGCTCGCCGACGTGGATCTGCGCGTGCCGGCCGGCTCGACCCTCGGCGTGGTCGGCACGGTGGGAGCCGGGAAGAGCACGCTCGCCTCGCTGGTACCGCGGCTGTTCGAGGTGGAGGACGGCCACGTCTTCGTGGACGGAATCGACGTGAACCGGATCCCGCTGGCGGTGCTGCGGCGCAACATCGCGATGGTTCCCCAGGAGTCGTTCCTCTTCTCCACGACGCTGGCCGAGAACATCGCCTTCGGCGATCCGCACGCGTCGCGCGAGCGGATCGAGCGCGCAGCGCAGCGCGCCCAGCTCGCGAAGGACGTCGAGGACCTGCCCGCGGGCTACGAGACGATCGTGGGCGAGCGCGGCGTGATGCTCTCCGGCGGGCAGCGCCAGCGGACCGCCCTGGCGCGGGCGCTGCTCCTCGACCCGGCGATCCTGATCCTCGACGACACGCTCTCGGCGGTGGATGCCGAGACGGAGGCGGCGATCCAGCGCGAGCTGGATCACGTGTTCGCGGGCCGTACGGTGATCGTGGTGTCGTCCCGGGTGAGCGCCGTACGCGGTGCGGACCGGATCGTCGTCCTCGATGGCGGCAGCATCGTCGAGCGCGGTCGGCACGACGAGCTGGTGGCCGCCGGCGGACTCTATGCGCGCCTCGCCACGGAGCAGGCGGAGATCGAGAAGCGCGAGCACGACCTCGCGAGCGTCGCGGAGTCCGCGTGAGTGCGCCCCGGGGACCGGGCGTCGCGGCGCCCACGGCCCGCGACGCGCTCTTCGAGGAAGAGGCGCTCGGCCGGGCCTACGACGCCCGGTTGATGGGGCGGCTGTGGCACTACGTCGCTCCCTACTGGCGTCAGGTTCTGGTGACCGCCGCCATGCTCTTTCCGCTGCTCCTCTTCGAGCTGGCGCCCGCTTGGATCATCAAAGTGGGAATCGACCAGGAGATCGTCCCCCGGGTCACCGGCGAGGCACCCCCGCCGCTGCACCTTCCCGAGGCGGCTCATTCCCTCCTGTCCGAGCCGATCTGGGACGCCGCGCGCGGCGCCCTGAACGGGGTTGCCGGCTTCCTCCAGGCGCCGACGGGTCTCTCGCCTCTGGCCTGGCTCGCGATCGTCTATTTCGTGTTGATGGCGCTCTCGGCGCTCACCCAGTTCTTCGACAGCCTGGTGATGTCCTGGACGGGGCAAGCGGCGATGCGCGACCTGCGCCGCGACGTGTTCTCCCACATCCAGCGTCTCCACCTCGGCTTCTTCGACACGATGCCGGTCGGCCGTCTGGTCACACGCGCGACGAACGACGTCGAGAACGTCGCGGAGATGTTCTCGGCGGGAATCGCGGCTCTGGTTCGCGACGTCTTCAAGATGCTGGGACTGGCGGCGGCGCTCTTCCTCGTCGATGCGCGACTGGCGGGCTTCACGTTCCTGGTGGTGCCCGCGCTCGCCGTCGCGGCGATCGTGTTCCGATTCAAGGTGAGAGAGGCCTTCCGCGCCGTCCGCGTGCGCATCGCCCGGATCAACGCCTACCTCCAGGAGAACGTGGTGGGCATGAAGGTCGTCCAGCTGTTCGTGCGCGAACAGAGGAGCTACCGCGATTTCGACGCGATGAACGCCGATCACCGCGACGCCTGGCTCCAGTCAATCCGCTACGACGCGGCGTTGTTCGCGGTGGTGGAGTTCGCCTCCTACATCACGGTCGCGCTGGTGATCTGGCAGGGAGCCGGCGTGGCGGCAGCGGGCACCATCTATCTGTTCATCGACTGGATGCGCCGCTTCTTCATGCCGCTGCGCGATCTCTCCGCGAAGTACTCGGTGATGCAGTCCTCGATGGCGAGTGCCGAGCGCATCTTCCAGCTGCTCGATACGGAGCCTCGCGTCCAGGACGCGCCGGGCGCGACGACCCGGACGCCGCACGGGACCTCCGGCGGGCGGGGGGTCGTCGAGTTCGACGGCGTCTGGTTCTCCTACGGGGGCGAGGACGGCGACTGGGTGCTGCGCGACGTCTCCTTCCGCGTCGACCCCGGGGAGAGCGCCGCGATCGTCGGCGCGACGGGCGCTGGCAAGACCACGATCATCAAGCTGCTCACGCGCCTCTACGACGTGACGCGCGGCAGCATCCGGCTCGACGGCGTCGACCTGCGCCAGTGGCCCCAGCACGAGCTGCGTCGGCGCGTGGCGATGGTGCTCCAGGACGTCTTCCTCTTCAGCGGCAGCATCGAGGAGAACCTGTCGCTGGGTCGGGAGGAGATCGACGGCGAGAGGGTGCGACGCGCCGCCCGGGCCGTGCAGGCCGATCGCTTCATCGCACGGCTTCCCCAGGGCTACGCGACCCCGGTCCGCGAGCGAGGGAGCAACTTCTCGGCCGGGCAGCGCCAGCTGCTCTCCTTCGCGCGTGCGCTCGCCTACGGCGCCGACGTGCTCGTGCTCGACGAGGCGACCAGCGCGATCGACACCGAGACCGAGGCCCTGGTCCAGGAGGGCATCCGGGTGCTGATGGCGAAGAAGACGGCGCTCGTGATCGCGCACCGTCTGTCCACGATCCAGGACGCCGACCGCATCCACGTGCTCCACCGGGGACGGCTGGTCGAATCGGGCACGCACGCCGAGCTGCTCGCCCTCGAGGGGGTCTACGAGCGGCTCTACCGCCTCCAGTACGTAGAGCAGTCGAAGCCGATCGCCGCCACGGGGGGATGAAATCGGCGAGCCGCCCACCGATCCTGTTGCGGGCGTCCTCGAGGGGGTGGTACAAACTCCGGCACCTCCCCTCCGCCTTCCAGACTCCCCGTTCGCCCGGCCGCGCGTCCGCCGTCTGCCCACTCCGCTGGGCCCACGGGCGCGCCCGGTCCGCTGCGGGGTGGGCGAGGTCAGGTGCGGCTCAAGTCCCTGGAACTCCACGGCTTCAAGTCGTTCGTCGACAAGACCGTGATCGCGTTCAAGCCGGGCATCACCGGCGTGGTCGGTCCCAACGGCTGTGGCAAGTCGAACGTCGTCGACGCCATGCGCTGGGTCATGGGGGAGCAGGCTCCGCGGCGACTGCGTGGGCGGGGCATGGAGGACGTGATCTTCGCCGGCTCCGAGGGTCTTGCCCCCGTGGGGGTGGCCGAGGTGACGCTGACCTTCGACAACTCCGAGGGTGCGGCTCCGCCGGCCTTCGCCGCCTACCAGGAGATCCAGATCGCGCGCCGCCTCTACCGCAGCGGCGAGTCCGAGTACCGGCTGAACCGCACGCCCTGCCGGCTGCGCGACGTCCAGGACTTCTTCCGCGATACGGGCATCGGCACCAAGGGCTACACCATCGTGGAGCAGGGGAAGATCGCCGAGATCGTCTCGGCGAAGCCCGAGGAGCGCCGCAGCCTGATCGAGGAGGCGGCGGGCATCGGCAAGTACAAGGCGCGTCGCCGCGAGGCCGAGAGCAAGATCTCTTCGACCGAGCAGAATCTGCTCCGGGTGAACGACATCCTGACCGAGATCCGGCGGCAGATCGGCTCGATCGAGCGCCAGGCGAAGAAGGCCGCGCGCTACAAGCGGCTGCGCGAGACCCTGCGCGTGCTCGAGCTCTCTCTCGCCGCCGACGATCGGCGCGCCCTCGCCGAGGGGATCGAGGCCGCTCGCGTCGGGCTCCAGCGGACCCGCGACGCGGTGACGGCCCGGGAGACGAAGCTCGCCGAGCGCGAGCTCGCGGTGCAGACCAAGCGACTCGAGCTCGGCGAGTGCGAGCGGATCCTGACCCAGGGCAGCGAGGGACTGCTCGCTCTGCGCAGCGACATCAAGGACTGCGAGGGGCAGATCGAGTATGGCCGCCGCGAGCGGGAGAGCCTGGTCTCGCTGGCGGAGGCGCGCCGCGGCGAGCTCGGCGAGCTGCGCGAGCAGCGAGCGTCCTACGAGCGGGAGCTCGCGCGGGTGGAGGCGGAGCTCAGCGCCGTCGAGCAGGCCGTGGAGTCGGGGGCCGACTCCCTCGCGCGCGCCGAAGCCGAGGTGCGCGACGCGCGTGGTGCCCAGCAGGCGGCCGAGCGCGAGCGCGAGACGGCCAACAGCGCGCTGGTCTCGGTGCTCACCGCGATCGCGCGCGCGGAGGACCGGCACGCCGCGGTGGAGGACCGCCGGGCGGAGCTGGAGGCGCGACTGCGCAGCGCCGACGAGGTGCTGGAGGTGGGGCAGGGCGAGGCCTCGCGCGCGGATCGCGAGCAGCACGTGCTCGAGGAAGGGCTGCGCAACCTACTGGGCGAGCGCGATCGGATGATGAACGCGGTGCGCGCGGCGCTCGAGCAGCACGAGGCGGCGGTCGCCGCCGAGCGCGCCGCCGACGCGGCGGTGCGCGCGGCGCGCGAAGAGGCCGAGGGCAAGCGCGCGCGCCTGGTCTCGCTGCGCGAAGTGCTCGAGCGCGGGGACGACGTCGCCGCCGGCGCACGCCACCTGCTCGAGCGCGACGAGGCCACGCGCACGAGGCTGGGCCTGCGCGGGCTAGTGCGCGACTTCCTGGAGGCCGATCGCGAGGTCGAGCGCGCCGTCGAGGCGGCGCTCGCCGATCGCGCCGAGGGTCTGGTGGTCGACGCGCCCGAGGGCGCCCTCTCGGCGCTGGCGATCCTGCACGGCGCCCGGGCGGGACGGGCGGTGTTCGTCTCGCCTCCGTCCGCGGCACCGGAGCCCACGGGATTCGTTCCCCTCGGCACGCCCCTGGCGAGCCGGGTGCGACCGCGCGCGGGCCGTGAGGACCTGGTTCACTCGCTGCTCGCGGGCGTCTACCTGGTGGAGGACCTGGCCGAGGTGCTGCGCGTCTACGGGCGCGGGCGCATTCCCGCCACCTTCGTCACGGCTGCGGGGGACCTGCTCTCGCCCGACGGCGCGGTGCGCGGCGGCTCGGGCGGGGTCGGGGGACACCTCGCGCGCACGCGCGAGGTCCGCGAGCTCGATGGAGAGGTCGCGCGCCTCGAGGGTCGCGCCGCGGAGCTGGAGAGCGCCTACCTCGCCGCCCGGCAAGGGCTCGCGGCGGCCAGCGACGAGCTCGAGAACCTGCGCAACCGACATCACACGGCCGCGCTCGCGGTCGCCAACCACGAGAAGGATCTCGAGCGCACGCGCGAGCGCGTGAAGGCGCTCGGCGAGGCGCACGAGGGTCGCAAGAGCGAGCGCTCGGATCTCCTGGCGGAGCTCGAAGCGCTCGGCGAGGAGTCGCTGCGCCTGGCCGGCACGCTCGAGACGGCGCGCGGCGAGCGCATCGAACGTCAGCGAGCCCTCGACGCCCTGGTCCTGCGGATCGGCTCGATCGGGCGCGAGGTGTCGCGCCTCGAGGGCGTCGCCACCGAGCGGCGGGTGGAGCACGGCGGACACGCCGCTCAACGCGACCGCCTGCGCGCGGCGCGCGAGCGGGCCGCGGTCTCGCTGACGGAAGCGCGCACCTGGATCGAGCGGCGGGAGAGGGAGATCCTGGACGCCGACGCCCGCCGCGAGGAGCTCGCGGTGCGCATCGAGGAGGCGCGCGTTCGCCTCGAGGGCCGCCTGAGCGAGGAGGAGGCCGCACGCGCGGGCCACGACGCCAAGCGCGAGGCCTTCGAGCGCGTCTCCGCCGAGGTCCAGAGCCTGGAAGAGGGGGTGCGCGAGCTGCGCGCCGAGATCGGTCGGGAGCGCGAGGCGCTGTCGGGAGCGGAGTTCGCGCTGCGTGAGAGCGAGCTGAAGCTCCAGCACCTCGACGACTCGATCCGCGAGAAGTGGAACGTCGAGCTGGCGACCTGGCAGCCGCCCGCCGCCGACTCCGAACCCTCCGACGTGGCGGCCGCGTCGCCACCGGCGGCGGAGACCCGAGACGTCGACCCGGCGGCAGAGGGTGCGGAGGACGAGGACTCCCCGGACGCGGCCCGCGATGCGCGCGCCAATGCCCTGCTCGCCCGCGCGCCGGCGTCGGAGCGGCGCCGCCACCTCGAGGAGGTGCGACGGAAGCTCCAGGCACTGGGCGACGTCAACCTGGGTGCCATCGAAGAGCACGAGGAGCTGAAGGAGCGCTTCCGCTTCCTGTCCGACCAGAAGGCGGACCTCGAGGCAACGCTGGCCTCGCTGCGGGAGGCGATCGCGCGCATCAACCGGACCAGCCGGCGTCGCTTCCGCGAGACCTTCGAGGCGGTGAGCAAGCGCTTCTCGGAGAATTTCCCCCGCCTGTTCCGGGGCGGGCGAGCCAGCCTGGCGCTCACCGACAGCGACGACGTGCTCGAGGCCGGGATCGAGATCATGGCGATGCCGCCGGGGAAGCGGCTCCAGAACGTGAACCTGCTCTCGGGCGGCGAGAAGACGCTCACCGCGATCGCGCTTCTGGTCGCCGTGTTCCAGGTGCGCCCGTCGCCGTTCTTCCTGCTCGACGAGGTCGACGCGGCCCTCGATGACGCGAACGTGGGGCGCTTCAACGAGATCGTCACCGAGCTGGCCACCGACTCCCAGTTCGTGCTGATCACCCACAACAAGCGCACGATCGAGGTGGCAGACGTGCTCTACGGCGTGACGATGGAGCGCAAGGGGGTGTCCAAGCTGGTCGCCGTGGAGATCCACTGAGCCGGCGCCCGTGATCCTTCCAGCAACCGGAAGCGGCGCCGGCGCGGTCGGACGCGAGGCCGGAGCCGGCTCCCGGTGCGCTTCGCGAGGATAGGAGAACGGGATCGGAGTGGTATGTTCGCCGCCCCATGGAGAACCCCCTCTGGCCGACGCTCGTCGCCTGGATCGGCGCGCACCCCGGATGGATGATCGGCGCGGCGTCGCTGATGCCCCTGTTGTGCGTGATCGCCGCCGCGCTGTTCGGGCGCAACGAGGGCTGGGGCGAGGGCGCCGCTTCCGCCCCGCTTCCGCCGTCCACCCGGCCGTCGGCCGATCGCAGCGCGGCTCCGGCGAGCGGCTCGGCGCAGGTCACCGAGCCGACACCAGAGCTTGTAGCTCCGTCGGCTCCGGGAGTTCGCGCTCCGGCGCCGGCCGCGCAACGGGAGCCGGCGCCCGAGCCGCCTCCGGCGCGTCTTCGCGACCGCCTGCGGCGAACCAGCGACGCGCTCGTCGGCGGCCTCGGGCGGATCCTCGGCGGACACATCGACGAGGACCTGCTCACCCGTCTGGAGGAGGTCCTCTTCCAGGCCGACCTCGGAGTCAGGACGGCCGAGCAGCTGCTCGAGCGAGTCCGCAGCGAAGGGCGCGGCAAGGACGCGTCGACCGTGACGACCATCCTGCGGGGCGCGATCGCGGAGAAGCTGCGCCGCGTCGAGAGCGGTCCCGGCCTGGCGCTCTCGGGCAAGCCCCACGTGATCCTCGTGCTCGGCGTCAACGGATCCGGGAAGACCACCACGATCGGAAAGCTGGCGGCTCGCCACGCAGCGGCCGGTCACAAGGTGCTGCTGGGTGCCGCGGATACCTTCCGCGCGGCGGCGATCGAGCAGCTCCAGACCTGGGGTCAGCGGGTCGGCTGCACGGTGATCGCGGGCCAGCCGGGCGGCGATCCGGCCGCCGTCGCCTTCGACACGGTCAAGGCGGCGATCGCCCGCGACGCGGACGTGGCGATCATCGACACCGCTGGGCGTCTCCAGACCAAGAAGCCGTTGATGGACGAGCTGGCGAAGCTCGCGCGGGTGATCGGCCGAGATCTCGAGGGTGCCCCTCACGAGACGCTGCTCGTGCTCGACGCGAACACGGGGCAGAACGCGATCAGTCAGGCGCGCCTGTTCACCGAGGTCGCGCCGGTCAGCGGACTGGTGCTGACGAAGCTGGACGGAACGGCCCGCGGCGGCGTCATCGTGGGGCTGGCCGATGAGTTCGGCATCCCGGTGCGCTTCGTCGGCGTGGGCGAGAAGGTCGAGGACCTGCGCGATTTCGCGGCCGACGAGTTCGTCGAGGCGCTGTTCGCGGAGTAGAGCCCCGTCCGAGGATCGTAAATATTTGGAAGTACTTATCTTTTTGTCCATATAGAGAATTAGTAAGTATTTACTAGCTTCTGTCCGATGGACGAAGAGATCGCCTCCCGACCCCCCGGCCCCCGCCGCAGGCGCCCCACCGCGGGCGAGCGGCGGGAGGAGATCCTGCGCCAGGGCATGCGCTGCTTCGCGGCGCGCGGCTTCAGTGGGACCACGACCCGCGAGGTCGCTTCCGGGGTGGGGATCACCGAGGCCGCCCTGTACCGCTACTTCCCGAGCAAGGAGAGCCTGTACGCAGCGATCATCGCGAGCAAGATCGGGACGCCGTCCCTGGTGGACCGCGTCGCGGAGGACGCGAGCCGCCGCGACGACGAGGCGGTGTTCCGGGGCCTCGCCCTGGGTGTCCTCGAGCGGGGAGCGCGCGACCCCGAGTTCGTTCGTCTGCTCTTCTTCACGGCGCTCGAGTCCCACGTCCTGGCCATGCCGCTCTTCACCGCCCACATCGGACCGCTGCGTCAGTTCGTTACCGACTACGTGCGCACTCGCATCGAAGAAGGCGCATTCCGTGCGATCGACCCGGTACTCGGTGCGCGCGCCTTCCTGGGCATGATCCGCGACTACCTGAACGTGCGCATCGTCCACGGCCAGACCGAGGTCTACCCGCAGCCGGTCGAAGAGGTCGTCGCGACCTTCGTCGATCTCTTCCTCACGGGTATCCGAGCCCCCGAGGTCTCCGGAGAGGGCCCGCGGCAAGGTTCCTCGTGAGCCCGGCGCGCCGGTTCTGGAATTCGCTGCGCGGAGGACACCCCGCAAGCTGGCTCTCGATCGGAGCGGTGGTGTTGCTGCTGGCGGTGATGGCCTTCCAGTGGCATCGCCACCTGGGTCGCGAATCCACCGACGACGCCTTCGTCGAGGGCACGATCGGGCAGCTGGCCTCGGAGATCGCGGGACGCGTGGTCGAGATCCGCGTCGCAGAACATCAGGTCGTCGCTGCGGGAGAGGTTTTGGTCCGACTCGATCGTGCCGACGCCGAGGCGCGGCTCGCGCGGGCCCGCGCCGACCTCGCGGCGGCCCGCAACGCGATGGTCGCCTCGGAGGCCGCCGCGGCTGCGGCCGACGCCGAGGGCAAGGCCGCTCGGGTCGACGTCTGGCGCGCGGGCCGTGAGCTCGATCGGGTGCAGAACCTCGTCAAGCGCGGTGCCTCCAGCACCCAGGATCTCGACGCGGCCCAGGCTGAGCACGAAGCAGCCCAGGAGCGCGTGCGCGCGCTCGGCCTGCGCGCGGACGCCGAGCGCGCCGCGCTCGGCAACGAAGCTCCCGTGCGACAGGCGGAGGCGTCCGTGCGCGAGGCCGAGCTGATGCTCGCTCGGACCGAGCTCGTAGCTCCCTTCGACGCCGTCGTCGGTCGCAAGAGCGTGCACCTCGGTGACATCGTGCGTCCGGGACAGGCGTTGATGGCGCTGCGCCGGCGCGAGGCCAGCTGGATCGTCGCGAACTTCAAGGAGACCCAGCTGCGCCGGATGAAGCCTGGCGCTCCGGTCGTGGTCCACATCGACGCCTACCCCGACACGACCTGGTGGGGGCACGTGGCTTCCTTCTCACCCGCGAGCGGCGCCAAGTATGCCTTGATTCCCCCCGAGCCGGCGGCGGGAAACTTCACCAAGGTCGTCCAGCGAGTCCCCGTGAAGATCGTGATCGACGAGGTATCGAACGGCGATGGACGCCGCCGGGCGTACGAGGACGGCTCCGATCCGTCGCTCGCGATCGGACTGTCGGCGCAGGTGTCCGTGGATGTCCGCTGAGCCGGCCGTCATTCCCTCGCTGACGTCCGAGGAGGAATACCGCCTCGATCTTCCGCGCCTCCTCATCGTGGTCTCGGTCATGATGGCCGTCATGCTCGAGATCATCGACACGAGCATCGTCAACGTGGCGATTCCATCGATGATGGGAAATCTCGGCGCGACGTTGGACGAGATCGATTGGGTGATCACCTCCTACATCATCGCCAACGTGATCGTGATTCCGCTGACGGGCTGGATGGCGACCCGCTTCGGGCGAAAGCGCTACTTCATCACCTCGATCTGCATCTTCACCGCCGCTTCGGCCCTGTGCGGAGCGTCCACCTCGGTTGAGGCGCTCGTGTTCTGGAGGCTGGTCCAGGGGCTCGGGGGCGGCGCACTGGTCGCAACCTCGCAGGCGGTCCTCGTCGAGACGTTTCCGCCCTCCAAGCAGGGCGTCGGGCAGGCGCTCTTCGGCGTGGGCGCGATGGTGGGGCCCAGCCTGGGTCCGACGCTCGGGGGATTCCTCACCGACAACTACTCCTGGCACTGGTGCTTCCTGATCAACGTGCCCCTTGGCATCGCGGCCGCCACGCTGTGCGCGGCGCACCTGCACGATCCCCCGCATCTGCGAGGTCGCCGCGGTGGCCGTGTCGACTGGCCCGGGATCGCATTGCTCGTGGTCGGGGTGGGCTCGTTCCAGACGCTGCTCGAGCGGGGCAACAAGGAGGACTGGTTCGCGAGTCCGCTGATGGTCGCTCTCGCGATCCTCGCCGGTCTCGGAATCGTGTGCCTGGTGATCAGGGAGCTGACGATCGACGAGCCGATCATCGACTTTCGCGTTCTTCGCCACCGGCAGCTGACCCTCGCCTGCATCTTCGGTGCGCTCACGGGAATGGGGCTCTTCGGTCTCGTCTTCCTGTTCCCGATCTACAGCCAGACCCTCCTGGGATGGACGGCGTGGCAATCGGGCCTGGCGGTGCTGCCCTCGAGCGTGGCCACGGCGGCGATGATGTTCGTGACGGGGCGCGCCGTCTGGTACCTCGGGCCGCGCCCGATCTTCGTCAGCGGGATGTTCCTGATGCCGGTGACGCTGTGGCTGATGAGCCATTGGACACTTGCCTCGGGGTGGGACGACATCTTTCCGGCGCAGGTCCTGCGCGGGATCACGATGGGGCTGCTCTTCATCCCGCTCTCGACCTCCGGTCTGCGGTCGTTGCCCTCGGCGGAGGTGACCAAGGGCGCCGGCATGTACAACCTGTTCCGCCAGCTCGGGGGCAGCTTCGGGATCGCGGCGTTGGCCGCGATCCTCGACCGCCGGACGGAGGTGCACCGGAGCCTGCTCGCCGCCCACGTGGGTCCCTTCGACGCGCCGACGGTCCAGCACCTCGACATGCTCACCCAGCGTTTCCAGGACGCGGGGCTCGATCCGGGGGCGGCCGCGTTCTCGGCGAGCGTGGCGGTCAACCGGCTCCTCGACGCCACGGCCTCGATGGAGGCCTTCTACGACGCGTACTACTTCATCGGAGTCCTGTTCATCCTGGCGCTGCCCGCCGCCTTCCTGATCGCACGCCACGCGCCGGGAAAGTACTCCCCGATCGAGTGACCCCTGCGCGGCGCCGATTTTGCGCGCCGGCACGCTCGGGGCGCTGGTACCCTGACCTCGAGCGAGAGCGGGGGGTGCGATGAGTCGCTACGTGATGGCCCTGGATCAGGGGACCACCTCGTCTCGGGCGATCCTGTTCGACCGCGGCGGGAGCGTCGCCGCGCTCGAGCAGATCGAGTTCACCCAGCATTTTCCACAGCCGGGCTGGGTGGAACACGACGCCGAGGAGATCTGGCAGACCCAGCTTCGGGCCGCTCGCAACGCGCTGGCGAGAGCGGGCGCCACGGGCGCCGACCTCGCCGCGATCGGGATCACGAACCAGCGCGAGACGACGGTGATGTGGGATCGCCGCACCGGCGCGCCGATCCATCGGGCGATCGTGTGGCAGTCGCGCCAGTCGGCACCCATCTGCGAGTCCCTCCGCTCGCGAGGCCTCGCCGAGGAGGTGCGGGCGCGCACGGGACTGGTCATCGACGCCTATTTCTCGGGAACCAAGGTGCGCTTCATCCTGGACGCGGTGCCCGGCGCACCCGAGCGGGCCCGCGCCGGAGACCTGGCCTTCGGGACGGTGGATTCCTGGCTGCTGTACCGGCTGACCAAGGGCCGCGTCCACGCCACGGAGTATTCGAACGCGTCGCGCACGCTGCTCTTCAACATCCACGAGCGCGAATGGGACGAGAGGATGCTCGAGGAGCTGGACGTCCCGCGCGCGGTGCTCCCCGAGGTTCGCGACTCGAGCGGTCTGTTCGGGGCGACGGATCCGGAGTGGTTCGGGGTCGAGGTGCCGATCGCGGGGATCGCGGGCGATCAGCAGGCCGCGCTCTTCGGTCAGGGCTGCACCACGCCGGGGCGCGCGAAGAATACCTACGGGACGGGATCCTTCCTGCTGATGAACACGGGAAGCGCCGCGCCGACCTCCGCATCCGGCCTGCTCACCACCATCGCGTGGGGGCTGGCCGGTCGCGTCGACTACGCCCTGGAGGGAAGCATCTTCGTCACCGGATCGGCCGTGCAGTGGCTGCGCGACGGGATGCGCCTGATCGGCACCGTCGCGGAGAGCGAAGCGCTGGCTGCGTCGGTGGAGGACACGGCGGGCGCCTACCTGGTTCCGGCGTTCACCGGCCTCGGCGCCCCGTACTGGGATGAGCGGGCGCGCGGGGTCCTGGTGGGGCTGACGCGCGGCACGACCCGCGCGCACGTGGTCCGGGCGACGCTGGAGTCGATCGCCTACCAGACCCGCGATGTCGTCGAGTGTGTGCGGGCCGACTCCGGGATCGCCCTCGACCGATTGCGCGTGGACGGGGGTGCGGCCGTCAACGACTTCCTGATGCAGTTCCAAGCCGATGTGCTCGGTGCGGTCGTCGAGCGGCCGGCCCTGCTCGAGGTGACGGCTTTCGGCGCCGCGGCGCTCGCCGGCATCGCGGTGGGCTTCTGGCGGGACGTCGACTCGCTGCCCCTGGGCGGCGACGCGATCACCACCTTCGAGCCGCGCATGAGCCCCCAGCGGCGCGAAGAGCTCTACGCCGGCTGGAAGCGCGCGGTCGAGCGATCGCGCGGTTGGGCCCCGGCGTGACCCGTCCGCCGCGGCCCCTGGTGATCGCGCACCGCGGGGCCTCGGGCGAGCGACCCGAGAACACGCTCTCCGCCTACGCCCTCGCGGTCGAGCAGCGGGCGGACATGATCGAGATCGACCTGCACCGCACGCGCGACGGAGGGGTGATCGTCGCCCACGACGACCGCCTTCCGGGCCTTCCCGGAGACGGCTGGATCGGCGACGCCACCGTTGGCCAGGTTCGCGCACTGGAGGCCGGAGACGGGAATCGGGTTCCGACGCTCGAGGAGGTCCTGGACGCCTTCGGCGGGCGGATCGCCTTCAACCTCGAGCTGAAGCGAGGTCGCGGCGGGACCTACCCCGGTCTGGAGCAGGCCGTCCTGGAGGCGCTCGCCGCTCGGCACCTGGGCGCCACGATTCTCTTCTCGTCCTTCGAGGACGAGATCCTGGAGCGGCTGCGCGCGTCGGCTCCGGAAGCGCGCATCGGTGTACTGGTGTCTGGGCGCGCGCCGGGCCGGTGGCGGGAGCGTTGCGCCGCGGTGGGCGCCGAGGCGGTCCACTTCTGGAAGGGCCTCGTCACGCTGGAGTCGGTGCAGACCGCCCATGCCGACGGTCTGGCCGTCTACGCCTACACGGTGGACGGTCTGGAGGAGATGGCGGCGCTCCTCGCGCAGGACTGTGACGGCCTGTTCACGAACTTCCCGGGGCGCATGCGCGAGCTGGTGGATTCTTCCCCCGCGGGTGCGGGCCGTTCGAGTGCTGAATAGAGCACGGTTTAATTTCGGACCTACCTCTGTTTCGCTTGACGAAACCCTGGTCGATCGTCTATGTATTCGGTCTAAACCCCATCGGTGCCTAATGAAATTCGGCCGTGATTCCGTAGGTCTCGACGCCACGGATCGAGCCATCCTTGAATTGCTGCAGGACAACTGCAAGCAGCCCCTCGCCGCCATCGGCGAGAAGGTCGGGCTGTCCGCCCCCGCGGTGGTCGAGCGCATTCACAAGCTCGAGGAGGCGGGAGTCGTCCTCGGCTACACCGCCCTGCTCGATCCGCGCAAGCTCGGGCGCGACATCACCGCCTTCATCGGCGTGTCGACGGACCGGCCGGGCGCAATCGACCGGGTCGAGGCGCAGGTGGTGGCCATGGAAGAGGTGCTCGAGTGCCACCACGTCACGGGTGGCTACACGCTCATGGTGAAGGTGAAGACGCGCAATACGGAATCGCTCGAGCGCTTGATCGACAGTGTGCGTGGTGTGGACGGCGTCTCACGGACCGAGACGATGGTCGTCCTGTCGACGCGCACCGAGCGTTCGCGCATCGCGTTGGGAGCCGAGGAATCGTTGCCGGAAAAACCTCGCCGCGGTCGGCGGCGTTCGGCGGAACCCGAAGAGAACGGAGGCTGAGCCAGCATGCATCCCCCCGTCCGCCGGTTCGCGCGCATGCACAAACAGGGTCTCTACGACCCGGCCCATGAGCATGACGCCTGTGGCGTGGGCTTCGTCGCGAACGTCTCGGGAGAGAAGTCACACGCGGTGGTGTCAAAGGGCATCCAGGTGCTGGTCAACCTGGAGCACCGCGGCGCCTGTGGATGCGACCCGGAGACCGGAGACGGCGCGGGCCTCCTCGTCCAGGTTCCCGACCGGTTCCTGCGCCGCGAGATGCGAGTTCGGGGCGTGGATCTCCCTGCCCCCGGCCGTTACGCGGTCGGGATGATCTTTCTGGCGCAGGATCCGGAAGCGGCCGAGGAGCAGATCCGGGTTCTCGAGTCCCTCGTCGTCGCCGAGGGCCAGCGCGTGCTGGGTTGGCGCGACGTCCCCTGCGATGAGGACGCGATCGGATGGCTGGCTCGCGAGAGCATGCCGCGGGTGCGTCAGCTCTTCGTGGCGGCCGAAGGGCGCTCCGCCGAGGACCAAGACGCTTTCGAACGCAAGCTCTACGTGATCCGCCGGCTCGCCGAGAAGCACATCTTCGAGCTTCACGAAGAGCGCCACTTCTTCTACGTCACCAGCTTCTCGAGTCGTACTCTCGTGTACACGGGAATGCTGATCTCGCGGCAGATCCGTGGCTTCTTCCCCGACGTCCGCGACCCCGACTTCCAGTCGGCACTCTGCCTCGTTCATTCGCGATACAGCACCAATACCCTGGGGTCGTGGGATCTCGCACACCCGTTCCGATACCTGGCTCACAACGGTGAGATCAACACCGTCGAGGGAAACCAGAACTGGATGCGGGCGCGAGAGGGGACGATGTCCTCCGATCTCTTCGGTGACGACCTCGCGAAGCTCTACCCGATCCTGCGCGTCGGGGCATCGGATTCTGCGCGCTTCGACAATGCGCTCGAGTTCCTGGCGCTCTCGGGGCGCGAGCTGCCCGAGGCGGTTCTGATGATGATCCCGGAGGCCTGGGAGAACCGGACCGACATGGATCCGGACCTCCGCGCGTACTACGAGTACCACTCGTTCCTGATGGAGCCCTGGGACGGTCCCGCGTCGCTCGCCTTCACGGATGGTCGCAAGATCGGTGCGGTACTGGACCGCAACGGTCTGCGTCCCTCACGCTACGTCGTGACCAAGGACGGCTTCGTCGTGATGGCGTCCGAGGTGGGTGTTCTCGACATCGAGCCGGCGAACGTCCTGGTGAAGGAGCGTCTCCATCCGGGAAAGATCTTCTTCATCGATCTCGAGGAGGGTCGCATCGTCGGCGACGAGGAGATCAAGCGTCGGTACGTTTCGCGCCGCCCCTACCGCGAGTGGGTCGAGGAGAACCGGCTCCTGCTGAGCGATGTACCGACCGTCCCGGTCCCGGAGGAACGGCGGAATACCGAGCAGCGCTTCGCGCTGCAGCAGGCATTCGGCTACACGAGCGAGGACCAGAAGATCCTGCTTGCGCCGATGGCGGTGAATGCGAAGTGGCCGATCGGCTCGATGGGTGAGGACGCGGCGCTCGCCTGCCTCTCCGACCGGCCGCAGATGCTCTACCGCTACTTCAAGCAGCGATTCGCGCAGGTCTCGAATCCGGCGATGGATTCGATCAACGAACGTCCGGTGATGGCGCTGTATTCGACGCTCGGCACCGAGCGGAACCTGCTCGAAGAGACGGTCGAGCACGCGCGGATGATCCGCGTCGAGCACCCGGTGATCACCGATGAGGAGCTCGCACGGCTCGAAAGCCTGGACCAACGTGGTCTGCGGGCGCGGCGACTCGCCTGCCTCTTCAAGGTTGCGGAGCGCGGTGCGGGTCTCCAGTCGGCGCTCGACCGCCTGTGTTCCGAGGCCGAATCCGCCGTACGCGAGGGCGTGAGCATCATCATCCTGTCAGACCGCGGTGTCTCGCCCGACCTGGCTCCGATCCCGATGCTTCTCGCAACCGGAGCCGTCCACCATCATCTGGTCCGGGCCACCCTGCGAACGCGATGCGGCATCGTCTGTGAGACGGGTGAGGCTAGAGAAGTGGCCCACATGGCGTTGCTGATCGGCTACGGAGCCGCTGCCATCAATCCCTACCTCGCCCTCCAGACGGTCGAGGAGCTGGTCCTCGACGGAACCTACACCCCCGAAGACCTCGACGTGGCCACCGCAATCGAGAACTACATCAAGGCGAACGACAAGGGGCTGCTGAAGACCTTCGCCAAGATGGGCATCTCGACGCTCCAGTCGTATCGGGGCGCCCAGATCTTCGAGGCAATCGGGCTGGACCGCGCCCTCGTGGACCGCTGTTTCACGGGTACACCGTCGCGCGTCTCGGGTGTGGGCTACGAGGTTCTGGCAAGCGAGGCCGCGATGCGGCACGCGCGTGCGTTCCCGGGAGAGGACTATCAGTACCCCGAGCTCGACCCGGGTGGTCTCTACCAGTGGCGCGCCCGCGGTGAGCGCCATGCCTTCAACCCCGACACGGTGTCCAAGCTTCAGATCGCCCTGCGGCGTGGGAGCTACGAGGACTACAAGCAGTTCAGTGCGTCCTCGGACGGCGCTGCGGTGACCGCTTGTACGTTGCGCGGGCTGTTCCGCTTCAAGGAAGATCTGCAGCCGCCCGTGCCGCTCGGCGAGGTCGAGCCGGCAACCGAGATCGTCAGGCGATTCTGCACCGGCGCGATGAGCTACGGGTCGATTTCGATCGAGGCTCATCAGACGCTTGCGATCGCGATGAACCGTCTCGGTGGAAAGAGCAACACGGGAGAGGGGGGCGAGGATCCGAGTCGTTTCAAGCCCGAACCCAATGGCGATCTGAGGCGAAGCGCGATCAAGCAGGTCGCGTCCGGTCGCTTCGGCGTGACGAGCTGGTACCTGGTCAATTCCGACGAGATGCAGATCAAGATCGCCCAGGGGGCGAAGCCGGGCGAAGGTGGCGAGCTGCCCGGTCACAAGGTCGACGACACCATCGCTCGGGTGCGCCATTCGACGCCGGGTGTTGGTCTCATCTCGCCTCCGCCGCACCACGACATCTACTCCATCGAGGATCTGGCGCAGCTGATCTACGACCTCAAGAACGCGAACCGTTACGCCAGAGTGTCGGTGAAGCTCGTGTCGGTCACCGGCGTCGGTACGATCGCCGCGGGCGTGGCGAAGGGGAAGGCCGACGGGGTGTTGATCAGCGGTACGGATGGCGGGACGGGCGCCTCACCCCAGGCTTCGATCAAGTACGCGGGAATGCCCTGGGAGATCGGTCTGGCCGAAACGCAGCAGACGCTGGTGCTGAACGACCTGCGCGGCCGCATTCGGGTCCAGACCGACGGTGGACTGAAGACGGGCCGGGACGTGGTGATCGCGGCGCTCCTGGGAGCCGACGAGTTCGGCTTTGCGACGGCGCCGTTGGTGGCGATGGGCTGCATCCTGATGCGCGTCTGCCATCTCAACACGTGCCCGGTGGGCATCGCGACCCAGGATCCAATTCTGCGCAAGCGCTTCGCCGGCACGCCGGACAGCGTCGTTCAGTACCTGCTGTGGGTCGCAGAAGAAGTTCGGGAACTGATGGCGAAGCTCGGCTATCGGACGCTCGATGACATGATCGGACACGTGGAGCATCTGGACGTCGCGCGTGCCGAGCATCACTGGAAGCGAAGCGGACTCGACTTCTCCGAGCTCTTCCACCGCCCCGACGTTCCCCACGCGATCCGCCAGTGCGAGAGCCAGACCCTCGCCGGAGAGCTGGAGAAGGTCTTGGACCAGAAGCTGCTCCGCATGGCAGCGCCAGCTCTGGAGCGGGGTGAGCGGGTCGAGATCGCGATGCCGATCCACAACACCGACCGGACACTGGGCGCAATTCTGGGCTCGGAGGTCTCGTTGAAGTACGGGGAAGAGGGGCTTCCCGAGGACACGATCTGGCTGAAGCTCAAGGGCAGCGCCGGCCAGAGCCTGGGAGCGTTCTGTACTCGCGGTCTCACCTTCGAGGTGGAGGGCGATGCGAACGACTATGTGGGCAAGGGCCTCTGCGGCGGCAAGATCATCGTTCGAGTTCCTCCGGCCTCCACGTTCGACCCATCGGAGAACATCATCGCGGGCAATGTCGTTCTCTACGGCGCGACGTCTGGCGAAGCGTACTTCCAGGGGCTCGCCGGCGAGCGTTTCGGCGTGCGCAACAGCGGCGCCGACGCCGTCGTCGAGGGCGTCGGAGACCACGGTTGCGAGTACATGACGGGTGGGCACGTGGTGATCCTGGGATCGACCGGGCGCAACTTCGGGGCCGGCATGAGTGGTGGGATCGCCTACGTCCTCGACGAGAGCGGTGACTTCGAGACCCAGGTGAATTCGGAGACGATCGACCTCGATCCCTTGGACGAGGCGGATCTCGAACGCCTGCAGAGACTCGTGCGAAGACATTTCCAGTACACGCGGAGCGAGCGGGCCGACGAGGTCCTGCGCAAGTGGGAGGACTACGCGCCACGATTCGTGAAGGTCTTCCCCAAGGATTACAAGCGGGCATTGAGCGACCGGATCGCGGCGGAGAGCGGCAATGGGTGACGCGAGGGGATTCCTCAAGCACGGGCGCAAGGGCACGGCCTACCGCGCGGTGGACGAGCGCCTGCAGGACTGGAAGCTCGTTCAGGAGGACTTCGATCCGGAGCAGTCCGTCGCCCAGGCCTCGCGCTGCATGGACTGCGGGATCCCCTTCTGCAACAACGGCTGCCCTCTGGGGAACATCATCCCCGACTTCAACGACCTGGTGTACCGGGAGAAGTGGGAGGACGCGCTCGCCCGGCTCCACTCGACGAACAACTTCCCCGAGTTCACGGGGCTCGTGTGTCCGGCGCCCTGTGAGCAGGCGTGCGTGCTCGGAATCAACCAGGACCCGGTGACGATCAAGCAGATCGAGTGGGAGATCGTCCGTCGCGGCTGGGACGAGGGATGGATCCGGCCCGTGGGCCCGCTGCGGCGATCCGGCCGCTCGGTGGCGGTGATCGGCTCAGGCCCCGCGGGGCTCTCGGCCGCGCAGCAGCTCAACCGGGCAGGTCACACGGTAACGCTCTTCGACAAGAGTGATCGCTTCGGGGGACTGCTTCGCTACGGCATTCCCGACTTCAAGCTCGAGAAATGGGTGATCGACCGGCGACTCGAGCAGCTGCGAGACGAGGGAGTCTCGTTCCAGGCCGGCGTTCACGTCGGAGTGGACCTCTCGGTCTCGGAGCTGCGCAAGGGATTCGACGCCATCCTGCTCTGCACCGGCTCCGAGGTTCCCCGCGATCTCGACGTACCGGGTCGCGAGCTGGCCGGGGTGCACTTCGCGATGGATTTCCTTCCGCAGCAGAATCGCCGGGTTGCGGGAGATCCGGTTCCCGATGGGGAGGCGCTTCTCGCGACCGGCGAGGATGTCGTGATCCTCGGGGGCGGCGATACGGGCTCGGACTGCATCGGCACGTCGCATCGCCAGGGCGCGAAGTCGGTGACCTCGATCGAGCTTCTTCCGAGGCCTCCCGAGGGGCGACACGACAGCGAGCCGTGGCCGCTCGCGAAGCGGTACTACTTCAACGTATCGAGCTCGCATGCCGAGGGTGGTGAGCGCGAGTACGCGATGATGACGACGCGACTCAGCGGCGAGGCCGGTCGGGTTCGCAAGCTGCACGGTGTACGCGTGGAATTCGACCGGGACCGCCTGAATCTCCCGATCATGAGCACCATGCGAGAGGTGCCTGGCAGCGAGTTCTCGATCCCCGCGACGCTGGTGCTCTTGGCGATGGGGTTCCTCCACCCCGCTCGCTCGGGTCTGATCGAAGGGCTTGGTGTCGAGCTCGACGCGAGAGGGAACGTCGAGGCGGATACGCGCCGGTTCGCGACCAGTGAGCCCGGCGTGTTCGCCGCGGGCGACTGCCGTCGCGGGCAGTCCCTGGTCGTCTGGGCTCAGTGGGAGGGCCGCGAGGCGGCGCGCAGCGTAGACGCGTACCTCCAGGGAGAGAGCCGACTCCAGTCGCGAAGCACCTACGTGTGACGCGGCACTACGCCCCGATGGGAGGCGAGGAGTCGCGCAATCCTTCCCGACTTTGTTGACGGACTTCGGCGAGACCCGGTACGATCGGGCGGCAATTGGGGGGAACCATTCCGCACGCCGATCCTGCGCCGACGCGCGCGGCACGCGCGACACGGAAGGCAACGAGCACCAGCTCGGTCGCACCTCCGACGCCGGCCAGTGCGCCCCAAGACACGTCTCGGCCGACGGGCTCGAAGGCCTTCGACTGGGACCGTCTGGAGGTTGCGGTCCGGGCGCTCGTGGATCAGCAGTCGCATCTGCGCGACGAGCTGGCGTCCATCCGCGCCGACCTCGCCGAACGGGAGCATCGGATCCGCAGGTTCGAGGCTCAGATCATCGAGGCGAATCAGTCGCGGCAGGACACTGGAAAGCGGATCGACGAGCTGATCTCGCAGCTCGATCAGCTCGACGCTCAGCTCGCCACATTGGAGCCGGAGTGACCGAGAAGCGCACGGTGGCGGTGCGGATCCGCGGTCAAGACTTCCGGATCCGTAGCGACGAGCCTCCCGAGCAGCTCGCGCGCATCGCTCGAACCGTGGACGAGACGATGGCGCGCATCGAGAAGCGCACGGGTGCCGTCGATTCCTACGACGTGGCGATGCTGGCCGCCCTGAATCTCGCCCGTGAGGTCGTCGCCTCCGATTCCCAGCGCGGGGCCGTCGAGTCGGGGCGCTTGCGGTCGCTCATCGAGCTGGCTGAGTCCGCGCTCCGGAACGAGGCGAGCTGACGACGAGTGATCTCGGAGGCCGCGCAGGCGAAGCGCCGACTCCGGCAGACCCTGGGCGATCGTCGGCGCCGCGTTCCGCCCGAGGTCGCACGTGCGGCTTCGCAAGCGGTCGCCCACCTGGTCGGATCCGAGCCCCGTGTTCGAAGCGCGCGGTGCATCGGACTCTATGCCTCCCACGGGGATGAGCTCCCCAGCCGGCCGATCTTCGACCGGCTGGCCTCGATGCCCGGGAGTCGCTGCCTTCCCAGGATCCGCGGACAGATGATCGAATGGGTCGCCGTCGACCGCTGGGAGGATCTGCTGCCGGGGCGCTTTGGGATCCTGGAGCCGACCCAGGGACCCTCGGTGTCGCTGGGTCCCGGCGATGTCGCGCTGTTGCCCGGAATCGCCTTCGATCGCGATGGCTGGCGCCTCGGTCGTGGGGCGGGCTACTTCGATCGCGCATTCCCCCCGGACCAGCCAGCGCCCTGCCTCGTCGGGGTGGGCTATGCCTTCCAGCTGGTCGACTCGGTGCCCCATGACTCGCGCGATCGCCAGGTCGATGCGATCGTGAGCGAGGAGGGCTGGGCCTGGCGAACGGAGGTGCAATGAGTCCGGAGGACGTCACCGCCGAGGTCGAGCGGCAGCTCGCGATCATCCGCGGTGGCGCCGTCGAGTTCTACGGGGAGGACGAGCTCAGGTTGCGGCTTGCCTCGGCGATCCAGTCCGGTCGTTCCCTGCGCGTGAAGCTCGGAATGGATCCCTCGTCGCCGGAGCTGCATCTGGGGCACACCGTGGTCCTCGCGAAGCTGCGCCGGTTTCAAGAGCTCGGCCACACGCCGATCTTCCTCATCGGCGACTTCACGGCGCGAATCGGCGACCCCACCGGAAAGAAGAAGACGCGCCCCGCCCTGTCGGCGGAGGAAGTGAAGGCGAACGCCGCCACGTACGTCGCCCAAGCCGGACTGGTACTCGACGTCGAACGAGCCGAGATCCGTTTCAACAGTGAGTGGATGGATTCGCTTCCGGCATCGGAATGGATCCGGCTCTGCTCGCACTACACCGTCGCGAGACTACTCGAACGCGACGATTTCGCGAAGCGTTACGCGAGTGGTGAGCCGATTGCCGTACACGAGCTTCTCTATCCCTTTGCGCAGGCCTACGATTCCGTCGTGCTAGAGGCTGACGTCGAGCTGGGCGGTACCGATCAGACCTTCAATCTCCTGATGGCCCGCGAGATCCAGCGAGCCTACGGCCAGGCTCCTCAGGCGGTGCTGACGCATCCGCTGCTGGTGGGAATGGACGGCGTCGAGAAGATGTCGAAGAGCCTGGGCAACGCCATCTGCATCACGGACGAGCCCGAGGAGATGTACGGGCGGATCATGAGTGTGTCCGACGAATTGATGCTGGAGTACTTCGACCGACTCCGCGGGGACGATTGGGAGGATCTTGAGGAGTGGCGGTCCAGCTTCGCGTCGGTTGGGCGCGATCCGCTCGGATTCAAGCAAGAGTTGGCGGGACGCATCGTGGCGCGCTTCCACGGGGAACCGGCCGCTCGTGAGGCGGCCGCACACTTCCGCAAGGTCGTGCGACGCAAGGAACTGCCGGACGAGATTCCCGTCCATCGACTGACGACCGCACCGGACAAGAAACGCGGATTGCTGGAGATCCTGGAGGCGCTGGGTCTGGCGGCTTCGCGAGGCGAGGCGCGTCGCCTGGTCGCGCAGAAGGCGGTGAGCCTGGATGGCGCCCGAGTGAGCGACCCGGGCCTGTTCCTCGCGGCGGGTTCCTACCTTTTAAAGGTCGGCAAGCGGCGTTTTGCGCGAGTCGAGCTCGAGGCGGATGAGGGCTGATCCCTACGGGAGGTGGGATCGGCAACGGGGCGGCGAAAACCCCCGATCTCCGGGGGCTTGACCGCCTCCTGCACCTCTCGTACATTCCGGGGCCCGGTTTCTAGGGGTGGCTCTGGTGCCACCCCGTCTTGTCTCTGGCCTCGAGTGCCCGCCACAGGCGCCTCGAGGCTTCTTCCGGTCTTTGAAAACTGAATAGCGTGCGGTCCGTCGAGCCAGGGGAATGGCTCGATGGGCGGCCTTGTGGGATTCGTAATTTTCCCATCTAGATCCGAACAACTCGGTGCGATCGCATCGGGTGTTCACGCACTTGGTGCGTTCGTGTCGAGTATCAGGTTTCAATTGGAGAGTTTGATCCTGGCTCAGAACGAACGCTGGCGGCGTGCTTAAGACATGCAAGTCGGACGGAAAGGCCCCCTTCGGGGGGCACTCGAGTGGCGCACGGGTGAGTAACGCGTGGGTAATCTGCCTTTGGGTCTGGGACAACCCCGGGAAACTGGGGCTAATACCGGATAAGACCACGAGCTCCTCGGAGTTCGCGGAAAAAGATGGCCTCTCCTTGGAAGCTATCGCCCGTCGATGAGCCCGCGTCCCATTAGCTTGTTGGTGAGGTAACGGCTCACCAAGGCGACGATGGGTAGCTGGTCTGAGAGGATGATCAGCCACACTGGAACTGA
>CAZZFT010000060.1:0-27315 GCA_964653555.1 uncultured Spirochaetales bacterium
AGCGCCGGGCGCCAGCGCCGGTAGCGCAGGCCGAGCACCAGCACGACGAGCGCGCAGCCGACGCCGATCTGCTCCAGGGTGGTGGTGCGGAACTCCTTGTAGATCGCGTTCATGAAGGTGCGCTGGTCGAAGACGTGCACGTGCTCCAGCCCGTCGAGCACCTCGCCGAGCACCGCGGGATCGGTCGGTCCGCGCAGGTAGGTGACGGCCGCGGCGCGATCGCCGAGGTCGAGCAGGAGCGGCGACACCAGGTCGCGCAGTGGCGAGTCGCGCAGCGCCGCGGCGTCGAGCGGCGGCGGCGGCGGCGCGGCGAGGTCGGCGCGGAAGGGCGCCAGCGCCTCGGGTCGGAAGCCCTCGGCCGCAAAGGCCGACGCCACGCGGTCGGCCTTGTCCGGCACCGCCTCCCAGGCGCGCAGACTGCGCTCCTGAAGCTCCCGCGACCACAGCAGCGCGTGCAGCGAGCGGAAGTCGCCGATCCGGCCCTCGCGACGAGCCGCCTCGAGCCGCGCCGCGACCGCGTCGTTGCGCGCGACCGCCTCGTCCGCGTCCTCGCCGAGCGCGAACACGACGCGCCCGGACTCCTCCCGCGCGACCCGTTCGCGCACCCGCTCCTCCTCGGCGCTGAGCGTCGGGTCGAGGGACATCAGCCGGGTCAGGTCGTCGTCGAAGCGCAGCTCGGGCAGGAACGCCGCGGAGGCGACGGCGCCGGCGACCAGCGCCAGCGCCAGCAGCCGGCGGCGCGCGTCGAGGCGATCGAGCCCCCTCCCCAGCGCGCGCGCGGTGCGCAGGGCTAGCGGCGGAACGCCGCGCCCCCTTCCCGCGCCGAGGAACGCCGGCAGGACGAAGAGCGTCACGCCGAGCGCGGCGGCCATGCCGAGCGTCGCGAACAGGCCAATCTCGCGGAAGCCCGGGAAGGAGGTGAGCGCGAGCCCGACGAAGCTCGCCATCGTCGTCAGCGCGCCCAGCACCAGCGAGGGGCGCAGGCGCGCGACGATCGCGCGGGCCGAGGCGCTGGGCTCGAGGCGGTAGTGGTCGAGCACGTGGATCGGATAGTCGATCGCGACGCCGATCAGGGACGCGCCGAAGGCGAGCGTCACGCCGTCCACGCGGCCCAGGGCGACGCGCATCGCGACCGCAGCGAACAAAATCCCGGAGAGCGAGGGAAACACCGCGAGCGCGAAGAACCGCAGCGAGCGGAAGAAGAGCAGGAACACCGCGGCCACGCCGAGGAAGGAGACCGCGACGATCGAGTGCACGTCCCGGCGGATGCTCTGCTCGGCAGCCACCGCGAAGCGGTTGGCTCCGCTGGCCTCGAGCAAGAGCGGCCGCGGGCTCACCGCCGCGATCTTCGCGAAGGCGGCGTGGAGATCCTCGAGCAGCCGGGCCTGGGGCTTCGAGTCGAAGGCGCCCGCCCGGGTCGTCAGGAAGATCACCGCCCAGCGGTGGTCGAGCGTGACGAACTGACCATCCACGGTGTCGAGTGGGGGGCGCTGGGTGCGCAGACGGGAGAGGATCCGTTGGAAGGCGCCGACCGGATCGACCGCGACCAGGCGCTTCGCGAGGGGAGCGGTCGGCAGCTCGAGGCTGGCGCGCACCTCCCGGGCGCGAAGCCGCAGGGCGGCGGGCGAGAGCAGTTCCGGCAGCTCGCGCTCCGGATCCTCGGAGAGGAAGTAGTAGCGGCGCGGAAAGTAGAGGCGGTAGACGTGCTCCACCGGATCGGCGTCGGGTCCCGAGCGGAGCGACGCCACCTCGGGGTGATCGCGCAGCGCGTCCGCGAGCGCGCGCGCCGACGCGATCGCCGTGCCGATCTCCGGCGCACCGACGGTAAGGATCATGGTGCGCGTGAGCTCGCTGTCCGATAGACGGGAGGCCAGCACGGCGAGCTCGGCGTCGCTCTCGGCGGGCATGAAGTGGGTGACGTCCGTGGACACCTCGAGGTGGGTGACGGCGTACAGGCCGAATCCCACCGCCGCCGTCGCGAACAGCCAGCGGATCGCGCGGTCGCTCATCGCGGGGCGGCGGAGTCCCGGGTCGAGAAGATGCGCGCCAGATCCTCGTCGTCGAAGGCGACGTCCGTCCGGACCTCCTCGAACCAGGTCGTGGTCCGATCGCCTCCCGTCTCGAGCAGCTCCATGCGCTCGATCGCGCGGCCGCGGCCCGACAGCGTTACCCGCGCGATGAACTCGCGCAGCCGCCCGTCGCGCGGGATCAGCTCGAGGCGCCAGCCCTCGGGCCCGGACGTGAAGTGGGGCTCGTAGCGACGGGAGAGCTCCTCGAGGTCGCCGTTGAACAGGACGATGAAGTTCGACACCACCTCGCGCGCGATCGGGTTCGCCGACAGGTCGACGGCGTCGCCGCCCGTCGCGTCGCGGAAGGAGAAGCGGTCGCCGTCGATCACGAGCCGTGTCTCGCTCGGCTCGGTGGTGACGCGGGCGAGACGATCGGGCGGCACGAAGGTGAGCGTGCCGCGCGACTCCAGCGGCTCCGAGAGCAGCGCGATCCGCTTCACCTCCCGGAAGCGCGCCACCACGCCCGAGGTGCCGGCCATGCCGGCCATCAGTGCCTCGAGACTGGGCGGCTCGCCGGGCGGCTCCGACCCGCCCTCGACGGCGAAGATCGCGCCGTGAGAGGCCAGGAGCGACGCCGCGAGCAGCGCCAGCGCGCGTCGGCGGCGCCGACCCCCCCGCGCGGCGAGCCGCTTCCCGGGAACCGCCGCCCGCGCGCCGTCACCCCGAGCCGTCGCAGCCCCCGAATCCGTCGAACCCGTCGACACTCGCGTCACCCGCCCCGGACGCCGACGGCAGGACGGCCCAACCGGAGCTCCGTCGGAACGCTCGCATTCTAACGTCCCCTCCGTCGGTCGCTCGGGCGGATCCCGCTTGGACCGGCCATCCGCCCGCGATACAATCCACGCCTCAAGTGGCCACCTTCGCTCAGGAAAACGGGATCGGGGGGATCGCGAGCCGGGCCCGGGAAGGCCTCTCGACGGTCGCCGGACACGGCCGTGCGGCACTCGTGGCGGTGTGCTTCGGCTGGTTCGGCCTGTGCTCGCTCTGGCTCGGCTGGTGCGAGCTCCCGCTGCTTCGTCTCTCGGACCGGCTGCGCGGCCGGCGCGAAGACAGCAAAGACAGCGAGCTCCGCGCCCAGCGCGCGATCCACCGCACGACCGCTGCCTACCTGCGCTTCCTGGACGCCGTCGGCATGGCGCGGGTGCACGCACCCGCCGTGGAGCGGCTGCGCGAGCGGCCGTGGCTGGTCGTCGCGAACCACCCCTCGCTGCTCGACACCCCGGTGTTGATGTCGCTCCTGCCCCAGGCCGATTTCATCGTGGCCGACGACTGGAGCCGCAATCCGTTCCTGCGCCACACGGTGCGCGCCGCCGGATACCTGCACGCGCAGAACGGCGCGGTCACGGTGCGCCGCGCGATCGAGCGCCTGCGCGCCGGCCGCACGCTGGTCGTCTACCCCGAGGGCTCGCGCACGCCGCCCGAAGGTCTGCGCCGCTTCGAGCGCGGTGCCGCGCACATCGCGCTGCGCGGCGGCCGCGACATCCTGCCCGTGGTGATCCGCGTGCGGCCACGCGCGCTGATGAAGGGACAGGCCCTCGCCGACTTCCCTCCGACGCGTCCCGTGTGGGAGGTGGAGGTGGGCGACCCGATCCGCCCCCAGGACCATCGCGCACCGGGTGAGAGCACCGCTTCCGCGGCGCGGCGCATCACCGCCGTGCTCCAGGAGCATTTCGAGAAGAGGTGGGACCGTGGCAGCGGCTGAGGTGCTCGAGTCGGAGATCAAGGCGCTGATCGTCGAGGCGCTCGCCCTGGAGGACGTCTCGCCCGAGGAGATCGAGACGGAGGCCCCGCTCTTCGTCGAAGGGCTGGGACTCGACTCGATCGACGCGCTGGAGCTGGCCATGGCCCTCGAGGAGCGTTACAGCGTCACGATCGAGGACGACCCCGAACGCAATCAGCAGATCTTCGCCTCCGTCCAGAGCCTCGCCGCCTTCGTCGCGGATCAACGCGCAGGCGCCGGAGGTGCCTGAGGCGTTCGAGGTGCGCGCGGACGAATCGTAGTGATCCCCCTCTCGCATTGGTTCGACGCCCGCGCCCCGGCCGACGCGCCGGTGGCCTTCGGCCGCGAGGGGGAGCGCAGCCACGGGGACCTGCGCGCGAACGTCGCGGCGCTCGCGGCGCGCCTCGCTCCGGCGAAGGGTGGAGACCTGCTCCTGCACTGCGAGGACGCCTACGCGTTCGCCGTCGGCCTGCTCGCGGCGGCGCGCGTCGGAGCGCGGGCGGTGCTGCCGCCGGCGCGTCAGCCGGGGACGCTGCGCAGCCTGGTCGGCGAGATCGACGGCGTGCTGCTCGACGGCGACCCGCCCGAGGCGATCGGGGGTAAGCCCTGCTGGCACCCGCTCGAGGCGCCGGAGTCACCGCCGCCCCTCGATCCGAGCCCGCTCGACCGCGATGCTCCCCTCGCCGTGCTGTTCACCTCGGGCACGACCGGCGCCGCCCGACGCGTCGAGAAGTCGGTGCGGCATCTGGAGGACGAGGTCGCGGTGCTGGAGCGGTGCTTCGGGGCGCAGCTCGGGCCCGACGCGCGCGTCCTGGCCACGGTCGCCCCCCATCACCTCTACGGCCTGCTGTTCCGGGTGCTCTGGCCGCTGGCGGCCGGCCGCCCGTTCCTGCGCAGCCCGGTCCTCCACCCGGAGGAGCTGGCGCCTCATTCCGGCGACGAAGCGCCCTTCGCCGTGGCCACGACGCCGGTCACGCTGCGCCACCTCGTCCTGCGCAGCGACCTGGCGCGGCGACGCGGATCCTGTCGGGCCGTCTTCTCCTCGGGCGGACCGCTCGCCGCCGAGCTCGCCCGCCGCACGGCGGAGGTGCTCGGCTGCGTGCCGGTGGAGGTGTACGGCTCGACCGAGACCGGCGGCGTCGCGACCCGACAGCAGCAGGCGGGCGACGAGCCCTGGCGGCCGATGCCGGGTGTCGAGGTCGCCGTCGACGCCGCCAGCGGCTGTCTCGCGGTCGTGTCGCCCTTCGTCTCCGCGGGAGAGCCGGTCGGCGGCGGCCGCTCGCGCTTCGTGACCGGGGACGCCGTGGCCTCGGTCGAGCAGGGAGCGTTCCGCCTGCTCGGTCGCGCGGATCGCGTGGTCAAGGTCGGCGAGCGGCGCCTCGCGCTCCCCGACATGGAGGAGCACCTGCGGCGACACCCGACGGTCGCCGAGGTGGCGCTGCTCGCGCTCGGGATGGGCGCAGGCGAGGCGCGCGTCGCGGCGGTCGTCGTGCCCTCGGCCGAGGCCTGGGACGCGCTGGCCGCGGGCGGGCGCCGGGCGCTCGCCAAGTCGCTCACCGAGCACCTCGCCCCCGACTTCGCGCGGGTCCTGCTTCCGCGTGCCTGGCGCTTCGTCGCCGCCCTGCCGCGCGACGCCCAGGGCAAGGTTCCGAGCGACGCGCTGCGCGCGCTGTTCGAGAGCGACGCGCCGCTCCTCGCTCCCGAGCGTCTGGCCGTCCGCCGCGGCGAGCGCCACCTCGACCTCCATCTGCGCATTCCCTGGGACCTGGTGTTCTTCGACGGACACTTTCCCGGGTCGCCGGTCGTCCCCGGTGTGGTGCAGGTGCACTTCGCCCTGCTCGCTCTCGAAGAGCTGCTGGGGCGCGCGGCGCGGGTGCGCGCGCTCGAGGCGCTGAAGTTCCACGATCTGCTGGGGCCCGGTGCCGAGACCTGGCTGCGGGTTCGAGTCGACGAGGACGGCGCCCGCTTCCGCTTCTCGCTGGAGGACGCCGGGAGGCCGGAGCGCCTGTTCGCGAGCGGTCGCGGCCGTCTGGAGGGCGGCCGGTGAAGGCCTGCGCGCTGATCCCGATCTTCGACCACGGGGCGACCGTCGCCGAGGTGGTGGCCGACCTGATCCCCTGCGGCCTGCCGATCCTGATCGTCGACGACGGCTCGGGCCCGGCGACCGCGGAGACGCTGCGCAAGTTGACCGAGGAGTACGACCGGGTGGAGGTGGTGCGGCGCAACCGCAATGGCGGCAAGGGCGCCGCCCTCAAGACGGGCTACCGCGCCGCCCTCGAGCGCGGCTTCAGCCACGTGGTGCAGCTCGACGCCGACGGCCAGCACGACGCGTCCGACGTGCCGCGCTTCCTCGCCGCGATGGCGAGCCGGCCCGACGCGCTGGTGCTCGGCGTCCCCGTCTTCGACGCGAGCGCGCCGCGCGCTCGCATCTGGGCCCGGCAGCTCTCGCGCGGACTGGTGTGGCTCGCGTGTCTGTCCCGGGTGATCCCGGATCCGCTGTGCGGATTCCGCGGCGTCCCGCTGCGCGCGGCGGTGTCGCTCTGCGACCAGACGCGCACCGGGAACTGGATGGACTTCGAGCCCGAGATCGCCGTGCGACTCCATTGGCGGCGAACACCGATCGTCTCCCTCGCTACGCACGTGCGCTATCTGCCGGGCGGCGTCTCCCACTTCAGCCTCGGGCGCGACTACCCGAGGCTCGCCTGGCTCTACCTTCGCCTGGTGGGCGGGATGCTGCGGCGCGTGCCCGGGCTGCTGCGCGCGCGCTCCGCGGTGCAGAGCGCATGATGAACCCTCCGCGCGACTGGTCGGGACTGACGGAGAGTGGGACAGTCACCGCGATCCGGATCTTCGTCGCGATCTACCGCGTGCTCGGGCGACGCGTGTGCCAGGGGCTGCTGGGTCCGATCGCCGCCTACTACTACGTGCGGGAGCGCGCGTGGAGGGGTCCGTTGCGTCGCCATCTCGAGCGGGTCTGGTCCCGGCCCGAAGGCCGCGCGGCCCTCGGGCACCGGCCCGGGGCCCTCACGCCCTTCCGCGTCTACCACGAGTTCGCGGTGCAGACCTTCGACCGGATGCTGTTGTGGGGCGAGGGCCTCGACGACTTCGAGATGGACCACCAGGGCTCGGAGTACCTGTTCTCCCTCGCGCGCGAGCGGCGCGGGGGTCTCCTGCTCGGCGCTCACGTCGGCAGCTTCGACATGGCGCGTACGCTCGCGCGGGACTACGGCGTCGCGGTCAACGTCGTGATGTTCACGGCCCACGCCGAGCGGATCAATCGCCTCTTCGAAGAGATCGATCCGTCGAGCCGCCTGCGGGTGCTGCCGCTGGATCCCTCCTCGATGAGGACCGCCTTCGCGATCAAGGCCTGTCTCGACCGAGGCGAGCTGGTGGCGATCCTCGCCGACCGTGTTCCGGCCGGCTCCCGCGAGCAGACGATCGCGCTCGACTTTCTGGGACGGCCGATGGCGTTCCCGCGCTCGCCCTTCCAGCTGGCCTGCCTGTTCGGCTGCCCCACTTTCGCGTCGCTGTGCCTGCGCACGGGTCCCGGGCGCTACTTCACGCGCGTGGCGCCGCTGGGTCCGGCGCGGCGGCTGCCGCGTTCCGAGCGCGAGAAGGGCGCCGAGGAGCTGGCGCGCGCCTACGTTCGCGAGCTCGAGGACGCGTGCCTGCGCCATCCTTACCAGTGGTTCAACTTCTTCGATCCCACGGAGCCGGCCCTCCGATGAATCCGGAGTTTCCGCCGATCGCCGAGCTCCTGCCCCAAGCGGGAGCGATGCGCCTGCTCGATCGCGTGCTCGCCCACGACGCCACGGCGACGCGCTGTCGGGTGGCGTGCGATCGCGGTGGATTGTTCCGCGACGCCCGGGGTCGGATCCCCTCCTGGGTGGCGATCGAGCTGATGGCCCAGTGCGCGGCGGTCGACGGCGGCCTGCGCCTGCGCGCCCGGGGCGAGACGCCGCGCCCGGGCCTGTTCGTCGGATCGCGGCGGATCGCGCTCCACGGGGATGAGCTCGATGCGAGCCGCCGCTGGGTCGCCACGGCGCGCCACGCCGCGGGTCGTCGCGGTCTGCTCGCCTTCGACTGCACCGTCGAGGAGGCGGAGAGCGGCGCCCTGCTCGCCGAGGGCCGCCTCCACGTGCTGCCCGGCGCCGTGCCGCGGGCGAAGGAGACTTCGTGAGCCGGCGGCGCGCGCTGGTGACGGGCGCCAGTGGAGGGATCGGCCGTGCGATCGCCCGAGCGCTGGCCGAGCAGGGCTTCGACCTGACGCTCGGCTACCGCAGCCAGTCGGCGGCGGCGGAGGCCGTGGCGGGCGAGGCGAAGGACTGCGGCGTCGAGGCGTCGCTGCTGTGCTGCGACGTCGCCGACCGCGAGGGCTGCCGGGTCGCGCTGGAGGCGGAGCTGGCCGCGCACGGCCCCTTCTGGGGCGTCGTGCACAATGCGGGCGTCACCGCCGACGCCGCCTTTCCCTCGCTCTCGGGCGACGACTGGGACCGCGTGCTGCGCACCAACCTCGACGGCTTCTACAACACCCTGCACCCGCTGGTGATGCCGATGGTTCGCGCCCACCAGGGTGGGCGCATCGTGGCCCTGTCGTCGCTGTCCGGAATCGCCGGCAACCGCGGCCAGGTGAACTATGCCGCTTCGAAGGCCGGCCTGATCGGCGCGGTGAAGTCGCTGGCCCAGGAGCTGGCGAAGCGCGCCATCACGGTGAACTGCGTGGCGCCGGGGCTGATCGAGACGGAGATGGTGGACGCCGAGATCGCGAAGCCGCTGCTCGAACGCATCCCGATGCGACGGCTCGGCCGCCCCGAAGAGGTGGCCGCGGTGGTGGCGTTTCTCTTCTCGGAGGGCGCGTCCTACCTTACCGGCCAGGTGATCTCGGTGAACGGGGGCATCCTGTGACTGCCGAAGACGCAAGCGTCCGCAAGCCGCGCGCAGCGAGCCGCAGGCGAGCGGAGTCGGATGGAGTCGACGTCGCGATCGTGGGCGGGGGAGTCGCCGGCACCCTGCTCGCGCGCCAGCTGCGGATGCGGCTCCCCGACCTGCGGATCGCGCTCTTCGAGCGCGCCACCGGGACGGCGCCCAAAGTGGGCGAATCGACCGTCGAGATCGCCAGCCACTACCTGGTGCGGCGACAGGGACTGGGCGGCTACCTCTACGATCACCATCTGCCGAAGAACGGCCTGCGCTACTTCTTCGACGGCCCCGAGCGCGACGTCCCGTTTACCGAGATGAGCGAGATGGGCACGATCAACCTGCCCTTCCACCCCGCCTTCCAGATCGACCGCGCTCGCCTCGAGCCCGATCTGATCGCGATGTGCCGCAGCGAGGCGATCGACGTGCGCCAGGGGGTTCGCGTGCTCGGCGCCGAGCTGGGGGAAGGCGGCGAAGACCACGTGCTCCGGGTCGAGGGAGCGTCGGTCGAGCGCGTGCGCGCCCGTTGGCTGGTGGACGCGGCGGGTCGCCAGGGCTTCCTCGCGCGCCAGCTCGGTCTGCGCGAGGAGGAGACGGAGCACCGGATCGGCGCGGTGTGGGGCCGCTTCGAGGGGCTGGCCGACATCGACCACGTCGGCGACGACGCCTTCCGCGGTCGCGTCCGCCACACCACCCGCGGGCTCTCCACCGTCCACCTGCTCCACCCGGGCTACTGGATCTGGCTGATCCGGCTGCGCGGCGGACTGACCAGCGTGGGCGTGGTCGGAGCGCCGACCCGCAACCGCGCGCTGCGCACACCCGAGGGCTTCCGCGCCTTCCTCGAAGAGCACGCGGCGCTGCGCGAGCTGCTCGCCCCGGCCAAGGCGGTGGACCACGGCAGCCTGGCGCGCATCGCCTTCGGCACGAAGCGCTTCCTGGGCCGCGAGCGCTGGGCCCTGATCGGCGAGGCCGCGAGCGCCGCCGACCCCCTCTACAGCCCGGGGCTCGACTTCGTCGCGCTCGAGTGCGACTTCCTCAGCGACGCGATCGCTCGTGACGCGGAGGGGGAGTCGGCCGAGGTGCTCGCCGGGCGCATCGATTTCTACGACCGCTTCCTCGAGTTCCGGCACCAGGCCGTGATGCGCCTCTACCGGGGCCAGTACGGACTGCTCGGCTCCTACGAGCTGATGCGCCTCAAGTGGGACTTCGACATCGCCTCCTACCACAACCTGTGGGTGGCGCCCTTCATGACCGATCAGCACCTCGACCTGCGCTGGCTGCGCCGCCAGCTGCGCCTGCGCGACCTGGTGCTGCGCGCGATGGAGAACTTCGCCGGACTGTTCGGTCGCGTCGAGGCGTCGCTGCGGGCCAGCGGGAGCTACTACCGGCGCAACCGCGGGGTGTTCTCCTACGGCCTCGAGAACATCGACTTCCTGGACGAGATCGGTCTCCCGCGCAGTCGACACCAGACGCTCGAGCAAGCCGCGCGCACCTTCAACCAGGTGCGGCGCGATGCGCTCGCGCTGCTCGGCCGTGACGCCGGCGAGGAGAGCTGGCCCCTCCAGGCCTTCGTGACGCGGGACCTTGTCTAGTCCGCAGGCGAGCGAAGTCGCAGAAGCGGGCCCCCTGCGCCCGCCGCCGCGCATCCGGCCGCCCCCGGCGCTGGTGACGGCCGTCGGTGTCGGCGCGCTGCTGGCGACGGTGTACCCGCTCCTCGTCGCGCGCGCGCTCGCCGCCTGGGGTGTGCGGCCGGTGGCGTCCACGCTGCTCGCCAGTGGCGTCGCGGCGCTCGGGCTCTGGCGACTCCTCGATCGGGACGGCCGCGCCCCGGTCGCGGTGCGCGCGCTGCCGCTCGCACTCCCGCTGTGGGCCGCGCTCTCGGGCGACGCACTCCCGCTGCGTCTGGTGCCCCCGGTGATCCAGCTCGGGCTGGCCGCCCTGTTCCTGATCTCGCTGCGCGGCGGAGGCTCCGTCTTCTACGACGCCGCCCGCGCGCTCCATCCCTACGCGCCCGACTTCATCGCCCCCTATTGCCGCAAGTCCACCGCCGTCTTCGCCGGCGTCCTCGCGCTCCAGGGCGCCGCCGCCACCTGGCTGGCCTTCGATCCACCACAGAGCTGGAGCTTCGCCAGCGGCATCGCCATCTGGACACCCCTGTGTGTCGCCTCCGCGATCGACTGGATCGTGCGCAAGTGGTGGTTCCGCTACTACGGCCCCGGCCCCCTCGACCAGCTGCTGCGGCGCCTGCTCCCGCCCGAGAACACCGCCACCGGTCGCCGCTCCCTCGAGTACATCCGTCGCATGCGCGCACAGCTGGGGATGCCGCCGCCCTAGCGTCTCGACCCCGACCGACCCGATCCGTTCGGGGGCTACGCCTGGCCGCGCGTCCAGCGGAAGCGGCCCAGCGAGAGCGTCGGCTCGTCGGAGTGGAGCCAGCGCAGGAACTCGCCGGCGTGGGGCCAGGGCAGCGTGGGCGTGGGGTCCGCCCGACCAGATCGAGGCGCAGGGACGGGGTGCGTAGGGAGAACAACGGGGTCATTGGACGTCCGATAACCTCCGAACGGTAAACTCCCTTCGGGGATGCCCTAAGCGGCGCCACGCGATGGAGCTGCACGTGGCGGGGCGCGAGTACAGCGGTGCCGAGGCGGCCAACGTCGGGCTGGTGAACCAGGCCTTCCCCGAGGAGGAGTTCGAGGACCGGGTGCTGGCGATCGCCCGGCGCATCGCCGAAGTGCCCCCCGCCGTCGTCACGGTGAACAAGCGCTTCGTCTATGCGGCCTTGGAGGCGCGCGGCGGGCGCGCGACCGCGCGTGTGGGCAACGACCTCCAGGCGGGTCCTCACCTCCAGGCACTCTCGGAGGGCGAGATCTTCGGAAAGGTGAAGAAGAGGTCCGGATAGCGATCGGGCCCCACCGGAACGCGCCGATTCGGTCCATCCGACACCCTAACGCCCGGACCGATCGCCCCCCAGGAATCATCCAGCGATCATCCAATTCGGTCCCGGACCCGTCTATGATGGTCTCATGGACGCAGCGCTGTCGTCCCTGGCTCGCTGTCCCACTCTCTCTCGTGGGTCTCCGGCGGCCCGCATCGGGGCGTTGCTCCTCACGCTCGGCGCGCTCTCGGCGGGCACCGTGGCCCGGGCCCAGCCCGTGGCCGTCCGCGGCTCTCCCGACATCCATGTCGACCAGTCCGGCACCCTGGTCGGGCCCGGCGACGTCTCCGAGGACATCCAGGTCCAGTCGCCCGGCCTGATCGACCTGGGGCCGCTTCCGGACGGCGCCGAGGTCACCGCCTACTCGCCCTACCCGCCTTTCGGAACCCTGTTCGTGCTGGAGGACACGGCGGCGCTCTCCGGCGGCGTCACGGCTCGACCACGGGACCTCGTCCTGTGGGACGGCCTCGCCTTCTCCCTCGCGCTCGACGGAGGGAGCGTGGGGATCCCGGACGGAGTCGCCATCGACGCCCTCTCGTTCCTCCCGGGCACGAACGAGCTCTGGCTCTCCTTCGACACGACGGTGAACCTCGCGGGAACCGTGCTCCGCGATGCGGACGTGTTCGATAGCGCCTTGAATCTCGTCTTCGACGCCACGGGAGCCGGGGTTCCACCCGGCATGGACGTGGACGGCGTGAGCCACGTGGAAGGCGCGGGAGATCTGCTCCTCTCGTTCGACGTCGGAGGTACACTCGGCGGCGTCACCTTCGCCGACGAGGACGTGCTTCGCTACGACCCGGCCGGCCATGCGTGGTCCCTGGAGGTCGATGCCTCGGCGTCGCAGCCCGACTGGGGGGCGGCGGATCTCGATGCCTTCGCGGTCGTTCCGGAGCCCGGACGCGCGTCGGGTCTGCTTCCCGGACTCGCATTGCTCTGCGGACTCGCGTGGCGGCGCAGAGGACGTCCCGCTCGCGTTCCTCGCCCTCGATCGCGGCGGGTGGACGTGGCGCGCCCGCCGGGTCGGTCGTGGATCGGGCCGCTGGCAGCGGCGACGGCGCTTCTCGCCGCCGCCACCTCCCACGCCAGCGACGGGGTGCTGGAGATCCACCATGCCTGCGCGACCGATGGCGGCTGCTTCGCGGGGGACACTCCGGGCTACCCGGTCTCCATCGGTCAGGCGGGCAGCTACCTCCTCACCTCGAACCTCTTTCCGGCCGGCGCGGACGGCATCGAGATCGCCGCCGGGATCAAGGCGGTCACCATCGACCTGAACGGCTTCCGGATCGACGGGACCGGCTCCGGCGCTGGAGACGGGATCCGTGGCGGGTTCGGCGCCTCCGCCATCGTCGTCCGCAACGGGACGATCGTGGGGATGGGGGGCGACGGGATCAACATCGGGGGCTCCGCCGTCGTGGAGTCGGTGCACGTCCTGGCCAATGGAGACGACGGGATCGACGTCAACCAGACCTCGATGGTGAGCCGCTGCCGCGTGGTCGGGAATACCGGCTTCGGCATCCACTTCAGTGATCGCAGCTCCGGCTACAGCGGGATCGTGTTCTCGAGCAACGGCCTCGGATCGGTGCTCTTCGGCCGCGCGAGCGGCCAGAACGTCTGCGACGACGGTCGCTGCAACCGCTGGGGACTCCGGCGCTACTACCTGACCCAGACGACGCACCCGGGAGACCAGGCGCTGAGCGCCTGCGCCGCGGGTTACCACATGGCGTCCCTCTGGGAGATCCACGATCCCTCGCACCTGCTCTACGACACCGACCTCGGCGTGACGATCGATGACTCGGGATCGGGCCCCCCGGTCGCTGTAAAGGGTTGGATCCGTGGTGGCGTCGATGCCGAGAACTGCAACGACTGGCAGTCGACGACCGGCATGGGAACGACCGCCCGGCTGCCGCAGGTGTGGACGGTGGAGCCGTTCTTGACGAAGGTCGACCCCTGGGATGCGGGTGCGGAATCCTGCACATACTCACTGGCGGTCTGGTGCGTCGAGGAATGAACGCATGACCTCTCCTCTCCTTCACCGCACGTCGATCCCCCACCGCCTGGCATCCCTCACCCTCGCGCTTCTCCTCCCCGCTCACGCCTCCGCGGTCGACGGCGTAGTGGAGATCAACCATGCCTGTGCGCAGACGGGCTGCTTCGCCGGAGATGGGCCCGGCTACCCGGTCACCATCGCGCTGCCGAGCAGCTACCGGCTGACGTCGAATCTCTACCCCAATGGCGCCGACGGCATCGAGATCGCGGCCGGCACGAGGATCGTCACGATCGATCTGAACGGCTTCGCCATCGACGGAGGGGGTGCCGGGGGAGGCCGCGGCGTCATCGGCCAGAACAGCGCCTCCGCCATCGTCATCCGCAACGGGACGATCACGGGCATGGGCGGAGACGGGATCGACATCGGAGGCTCGGCCGTCGTGGAGTCGGTGCACGTCGTTGGAAACGGAGGCGACGGCATCGACGTCAACCAGACCTCGATGGTGAGCGACTGTCGCGTGATCGGGAATGCCGGCACCGGCATCCTCTTCAGCGATCGCAGCTCCCTGTTCAGCGGGATCGTGTTCTCGGGCAACGGCTCCCGGTCGGTGTTCCTCGGCCAGGCGGGCGGCCAGAACGTCTGCGACGACGATTTCTGCAATCGCCGGGGTCGCCGGCGCTTCTACCTGACGCAGACGGCGTACCCGGGAGACCAGGCGCTGAGCGCTTGCGCCACGGGCTACCACATGGCGTCCCTCTGGGAGATCTACGATCCCTCGCACCTCCTCTACGACAGCGACCTCGGCCGGATCGGGGGCGACTCGGGATCGGGCCCACCGTCCGGCCTAAGCGGGTGGATCCGAACCGGCTATTACGCGGCAGATGACACATCCGGCTCCGTTTACCCGGCGCCCAATTGCAATGCCTGGCAGTCGACGAGCGGCTCGGGAAGCAAGGTCCTTCTGTCGTCCGATTGGGCCGATCACGATCTTGAGGTGTACTGGGGGCGCCTCTATCCGTGGATGGCATCGGAGGGCTCCTGCACCAGCTCCAACCCGGTCTGGTGCCTGGAGGATTGAGCCCAGGACTCCTTCCCCACGGCGCCTCGGCTCATGGGCCATGACGGCACCGAACGTGCCGCCGCCGACGATGATGACGTCGAAGGCATGGTCGCGAGCGTGGCACGGGGGGCCCGCGGCGCTTGCGGCGCCGAGCAGCGAGCAGCCGAGTCCCAGCAGTGCAGCCTTGTCTTCCGGATCTGCGCCGACGAGCTCTCGGAACACGTCGACGGCCTCGTCGTGCTGGCCGTCGCCGTGCAACCCGCGGGCGAGCCGCGAGCGTTTCTCGATGCTCGGGTTGTGCTCGGCGTCGAAGCGCAGCTGATCGAGAGAAGGAGGTTTGTGGAAGAGGTTCCCGGTGAACGCGCTGAACTCGGGGTCGTGGATCTTGACCGCCAGGAAGTACGCGATCTCACCGAACGGCATCATGATGATCATGTACCAGACGTAGCCGGCGCCGCGTCGCGCAGCGTCGACGAGCATCCAGAGCGAGAACGCGGTCTGCAATGCGAACAGAATCTGCGTCCGTGGCCCGTCCGGAAGTTTTATCCCGGTCCGTATCGGCGGTTCACGAGGACCGTCTGAGGGCACCCGCGCTATCGGGGCCGGCCCGCCGCGGCGTCCGGGTTCGGCCGGGCTGGAACTCTTCAGCGGGGTTCGACTCGGATGCCGACCGGCTCCGAAGCGCACGCGGGCACCGCGACACCGAGGTCGCCGATCGTGGCGGCAGCTTCAGGCGCCGAGCGTCTCCGCCGCCTTCTCGTAGTCCCCGGGGCGCACCCAGATGAGGTAGCCGAAGCCCCCGCGCCCGTCGGTTACGCCCGAAGCGGCGTACACGTTGACCTTCGCCTGGAAGAGCTCCTCGTGAATCCGCGCCAGCGTTCCCATCTCGTCGTCGCCCTGTACGAGGAGTGCGGGATACGGGCCGTCGAGGTCGAGCTGCGCCTTTTTCGCGACGCTTTGCAGCAGCGCGCTGTCCTCGGGAAAGAGCGTGAGCTGGGTCTTCACCGGTCCGGTCGGGACCGCGGTGATGGCCAGCAGGTTGACGTGCAGCTTCGAAAGGCTCGACAACAGCCGGTAGGCGGTTCCGGGCTCGTCGGTAACGCTGGTGTGGAAGTAGTCGACCCGGCGAACCGTAGTGGCCATGGATCCTCCTGATGCTCGTGCCCGGCCGGTGATGCATGCTAGGGAAATCGTCGAGGGACGGCATTTGTTCCGCGACGCTTCGGATCGAGACCGGCAGGCCGCGGCATCGGCGTCTACCGGGCCTCCCGCTCCCGGGCGAGGGCTTCGGCCAGCTCTCTCGCTCCCTCGAGATCGGGGTTCAGCGCCAGCGCGCGCTCGCACTCCGAGCGCGCCTGCCGCCGTCGACCCAGGTCCGCGAGCACCTGCGCCATCGCGTAGCGGGCGCTCGCCTCGACGTCGTGGGCCGCGACCGACCGACGCAGCTCGCGGAGCGCCCGCTCGGGCTGATTCAGCGCCCGGTAGCAGAGGCCGCGGTTGTAGTGCGCCCGGAAGTTCTCCGGATCGACGCGGAGGGCGTGGCCGAAGTCGCGCAGGGCGCGCTTCGGATGAGCGAGCGCCAGGTGGGCGATGCCCCGGTGGTTGTAGATCATCGAGCGGATGCCCGGTGTGGGAAGTCGCAGGCGCAGGATCTGCCCGTAGAGCCGGATCGCGGGCTCGAGCTGGCCGGTGCTGTGCAGCCAGAGCGCCTCGACGATCCGGCTCTCGAGATCCCGGCTCCGGGGGTCGCGCAGCGCCGGATCGGGCCGGGCCAGCCGCGTCATCTCCCGCGGCGTCGTGGCGATGGGGCCGGGCGATCCCGTGAAGGCGGCCCGCCGTGCACTCTCGCGGCGATGCGCGCCGTGCGCGCGGAGCTCGCTCTGCGTGTCCCGGACCTCCTGGAAGATCACGTCTGCCAGTGTGAGCGTCGCGCTCACCGCCGCGAGCTTGCGGCGCACCGCGGAGCGGGGCAGCGAGGCGTCAGACTTGTAGACCAGCCCGTGCTCGATCTGGGCCCAGGCATCCTGGAGGATGGTGCGGACCTGCACCTCGCACACGCGGCGGGTGGCGGGCAGCAGATCGAGAGCCGGCTGATCGGGCAGCCGGAGCAGGACGTGGAAGGACTCGTAGCCGAACTCGGAGAGGGAATGCTCGAGACCCTTGTGCTCCACCTCGACGACGGGAAAGTGCCGGTTCAGCAGATCCCGGACCCGCTCGGTCTCGTCGAGAAAGGTACAGACGACGCGGAGACCCAGGAGATCGCGCACCACCACCGGTCGCCCCGGGGCGTGCTTTCGCATGCGCGCCAGCTTCTCCCAGTAGGACTCGAAGCTCTTGACCCGTGAGGTCACGCTGGCGCGGATCCCCTCCCGCGCCAGCAGCGCCCGGATCCGCGCGTGAACGGAGCGGAGCCTAGCCTGGTAGGCCCGGCGGTTCCGCTCGTAGAGGGAGCGGCTCCGGGCAGGATGGGGGGTCGCGCGAGGCATCGGGATCGATCGTAGGAAACCAGCGGGAAACGGCCGCCCGCCGGGTTGCGACCCATTCTCCCGTTCGGTCGAGCGGGATCCGGCGATCGATGTCCGGATGAAGGAGCATTCGGACGGGCTGGGGGTCATCGCGCGGCATCGGTTCGACGTCATGCGCGCGCGTCGAGACGATGTTCGAGAGCTGTTGCATGACGGCCATCCGACCGCGTGCGTAGCGGACGCGGCGCCGTCGTCGTCGTAGACGCGTTGGTCGCCGTTACGACCCGCGGCCCGGTGCCGGCCGAAGGCGGACCCGAACGCGCGAGCGGAGCCGCGCGTTCGCTAGTCGGCTCCGCTCAGGAGAGCCGAGTCGGCGTCTACCAGGCGACCGTAGATGAAGACCTCTCGGGGGGAAGGGGGTCGGGTCGTTCAAATCCGGCGCGTCGAAGCCGGTGTTCGCGGGGAGCACCAGCGGTCTCTGGAAGCTCCGGACGCCGGTTGTAGAACCTCCATGGTCGGTCTCCTCGAGAGGTGCTCCTCGCTGGCCGGGCGCCCGCAGCGCAGTCGGTTCGAGTTGCGGGCGAATAGGCCGAGGGTGAAACAAGGGAGCATTCTACGTTCGTAGAAGGCTCGAACGGTAAACTCTCTTCGGGGGTGCCCTAAGCGCGAACCGCGCCCTTCGAGGACATCTGAGCGGGAAACACCTTCGCGTCACCGACGCGCAGCGAATTCGACTTGCCGAACGAGCGAAGAGAGTGGGTCGTCGGAAGCTCAATGCAATCGGGATACTCGTCACCCCGGATGCGCTGCTTCGATGGCACCGGGAACTCGTCGCGAAGAAGTACGACGGAAGCAAGACACGTGGCCCCGGTCGGCCTTGGAAGACTGCGGAGATCGAACGGCTGAGCGTGGAGATGGCTCGAGGCGATTCCAAGTGGGGGTACACCGGAATCAAAGGAGCTCTCCACAATCTGGGATTCCAGCTTGGCCGAAACTCCATCAAGTGAGTGCTTCTCGAGAACGGGATTGCCGCGGCGCCGCTACGGGGCACTTCCTGGCGGACGTTTCCGAAGGCGCATTGAGGAGCCATCTCGGCCACCGATAGTCTCGCTGTAGAAGTAATCACTACGGGGAGCGGCTACCTGATCCACGATCGAGATCCGCTGTTCACGAGGGCTTTTGAGGCGACGATCGAGAGTTCGGGCGTCCGGCTCGTGAGGCTTCCGAGCCGAAGCTCGGACCTCAACGCGCACGCCGAGCGTTTCGTGCGTTCGATCAAGTCGGAGTGCTTGGCTCAGGTTATTCTGCTCGGCGAAGGCCATCTTCGGCGCGCGGTGCGTGAATACGTCGGGCACTATCACGACGAGCGAAAACATCAGAGAATCGGCAACCGATTGATCAGATGCTCTTTCGATCAAGCTCGAGCGAGCGGTCCGACCGAACGTCGAGAGAGGCTTGGCGGGCCCCTTCGGTACTAGAAGCGGGCCGCATAGAGCACGACTGAGTTCTGGCAAACTACGGGGTAGGAACACCGGCTCGCTTTCAGCCCCGACGCCACGATTCATTCCGACAACTCGACCCTGGACCGGACACCACCCATCCGGTTTGGAACGCCGCGATGGCCGACCTCGGTTGACGGCGCGGGCTGCGCCAACGCGGCGAAAGATCTGTGTCATCAAAAAATCGATTGACAAATCCAAAAAATGAATGCCTCAATCATGAAATGGCCAGAACGCGAAATCAGGGGCGAGCGAGCGCGGCCCGCGCCAAGCACGAGCTTTACGAGGACCTGATCATCGGCGCGGCCGAGCGGGTCTTCGCTGAGCGGAGCTTCGATTCGGCCAAGATCCAGGAGATCGCCCAGGAGGCAGGGCTCGCTCCGGGTACGCTCTACAAGATCTTCCCTGGGAAGGCCGAGATTTTCCGCACGATCCACGAGCGGCGCAGCCGCGATCTCCTCGCCGCGTGCGAGGCAGCGCTCGTGGCCGGCGCGCCGCCGCTCGCCCGTTTGCTCGCCTTCGTGGCCGCCTACCTCGAGTTCCTGGTCGCCCACCCCGACTACCTGCGGATGCACCTCGGCGATGCCAGCGCCTGGGGCTTCGGCGAGCGCTTCGAGAGCCACGTCCAGGCGCGCGCCTGGCGACGCGGGCATGAGGTCGAGGTCGGCCTCTTCGAGGAGGGGATCGAAGACGGCGTCTTCGTGCGCCGCGACCCCTCATTGCTCGTGCGCATGATGGCGGCGATCCAGCAGGTCCAGCTCGCCCATTGGGTCGAGCAAGGAATGGAGCAAGCCCCCGAGACCCTCCTGGCTGGGATGCGAGAAGACCTGGTTCGCAGCTTCTGCCAGCCTGCGGTGGTGCGATGGCTTTCGGAACGATCCGCAGCAGCGGAGTCCGCCGGCGAGGAGAGCACGGATGCCTGAGGCGGCTCTTTGGGACGAGGTGATTCGAGGCGCCACGGTCGTCGACGGCAGCGGCAGGCCGCGATTCGAGGCAGACGTGGCCCTCGCGGAGGGAAGGATTGCGAAGATCGGAACCTTCGAGGGCCGCGGACGGATCGAGACCGAGGCGCGGGGAAGCGTGCTCGCGCCCGGCTTCATCGACATCCACACCCACTACGACGCGCAGCTCTGCTGGGACGGTCTCGCGACGCCGAGCCCGCTCCATGGTGTGACGACGATCTGCACCGGCAACTGCTCGCTGTCGCTGGCGCCGGTTCGCGAAGGCGACGCGCGTTGGATCGTCGGCATGTTCCAGACGATCGAGGACATCCGTGAAGTCACCTTCGACGCCGGGGTGCCCTGGACGTGGGAGAGCTTCGGGGACTACCTCGCGCATCTCGAATCGACACTCGGGGTCAACGTGCTGCCGCTCGTCGGCCACTCCTCTCTCCGACTCTACGTGATGGGTGAGGCCTCCCAGGAGCGCGCGGCGACGGACGCGGAAATCGAGGCGATGAGCGCGCTGCTCCGCGAGGCGGTCGCCGCCGGTGCGCGCGGCTTCTCGACCTCCTACCTCGACGTCGATGAGAACCTGCGGCCGGTTCCGTCGCGTTATGCGGATCTCCGGGAGAAGATCGCGCTGGCTCGAGCAGTGCGCGAGGCGGGCGGCGGCGTACTCGAGGCGGTGCCTAACGCGGGCGACGCCGAGGAGATGGAGCGTTGCATTCGCGAGCTGGGCGAGATATCGCGAGCCTCCGGGATCGTCTGCACGCTGCAGCCAATCATCTACCTCCCGACGGTGCCCGAGCTGTGGAAGCAATCGCTCGACTGGCTCGCCGAGGAGGCCGCTCGCGGAGCCCGGATCTGGGGCCAGAGCCCGCCCGGCCCGATGAATCTCAACCTGCGGCTGGACGAGACCTTCTTCACGTTCTTCCTGCTCCCGACCTGGGGCGAGATCATGGGCCAGCCGGTGGCGGCGCGCGCGGCGCTCTTCGCCGATCCGGCGCGGCGCGAGGCGCTGCGGCAGGAGGGCGAGGTCGGGCTCTCGCTCTTCCTCCCGAAGGCCTGGATCGGAGAGACCTACTCCGCCGCTAACGCCGGTCTCACGGGCCGCCGCCTCTTCGACGTTGCCGCGGAGCGGGGTCAGCATCCCGTCGACACGTTCCTCGAGATCGGGCTCAACGACGACCTCCACACCGAGTTCGCCATCCGCGCCCCGATGCACGGATCCGAAGAGATCGCCGAGCAGATCCTGCGTCATCCGAACGTCCTGGTCGGTGCGTCGGACGCGGGCGCGCACCTGTCGCAGTTCTGCGGGGCCGGCGACGCCTGCTACCTGCTCGCCGAGTACGTTCGCAAGCGCAGTGTCTTCTCGCTCGAAGACGCCGTCCATCGGCTGACGGGACAGCCCGCCGAGCTCTTCGAGCTCGACGACCGCGGTCGCATCGAAGAGGGATTCGCGGCGGACCTCGTGCTCTTCGATTCCGAAAGCATCGACCTCGGCCCCGAGCGCTTCGTGCGCGATCTGCCGGGCGACGCGACCCGTTATGTACGGGAGCCGGTCGGCGTCCATGCGGTCTGGGTGGCTGGAATGCGGATCGTCGAGGGCGGCGCCTATACGCGCGCTCGGCCGGGGAGGATCGTCTGATGGAGTTCGATCCCCTGGCTCTCAGCCTCGAAGAGGACCCCTATCCCTTCTTCGGCGAGCTGCGCGAGCACGCGCCGATCTTCTACAGCGAGGCGCAGGATCTCTGGGTCGTGAGCCGCTACGAGGACGTGCGCATGGTCCTCCGGGACGGCGAGACCTTCGCCTCGGGCCTCGGGACCGTGCCCGACGGGTTCTTGCCCTCGAAGCCCATGCTGATCGTCGAAGACGCGCCCTATCACACTTATCTGCGGTCGGCGGTCCACGACCGGTTCACGCCGCGCCGGATGCGGGCGTTCGAGGATTTCATCCGGGGCGTCAGCACAGAACTGCTCGACGCGATCGATCCCGCCGTCGAGACGGACCTCGTCCAAGCCTTTACCGATCCGCTGCCGGTTGCCGTCATTACCGAGCTGCTCGGAATCGGCTTCGAGGACCGCGACGAATTCAAGTCCTACGCGAGCCGCATCATCCATCCCTCCGGTCGCGACGTCGAGCAAGTCGATCGCGCGCAGAACTGGATCTACGACTACATCGAGCGAATGCTACCGGGGCGGGCGGCCGCTCCGCGCGAGAACTTGATCAGTGCTCTCATGAGGCCGGCCGAGGGTACGCCGAAGCTCTCGCGGGACGAGCTCCTCGGCTTCTGCAGCGTACTCTTGATCGCCGGCACGGAGACGACGACCAACGCGTTCAGCAACGCGCTGCTGATCCTCGACCGGGAACGTGTGCTGCGGGAGCGACTCGTCCGCGAGCCCGGGCGTCTGCCGCACGCGATCGAGGAGTTCCTGCGCTTCGAGTCTCCCGCGCCCGGGCTGTCGCGGGTCACGACCCGGAACGTCGAGCTTCGGGGACACCGGCTCGAGAAGGGCTCCCGGATCCACATGATCTTCGCCTCCGCGAATCGCGACGAGGCGTTCTTCGAAGGCGCGGATCGGGTCGATGCCGAGCGCGACCCGAATCCGCATCTGGCCTTCGGGCTGGGCGTCCACTTCTGTCTGGGAGCGAGCCTCGCCAGGCTCGAGCTCAGGGTCGGACTCGAAGAGTTCCTGAAGCGGTTCCCGAGCTACGATCTTCTGCCGGAAAAGTGGGAGCGACTGCCTTCAGAGGTTGCGCGCGGGTTCGTCCGGCTGCCCTTCGTGGGTGGCGGGAGCCGATGAACACGACCCGATCCTTCTGACGGAATCGATCGAACCGACAAACCTCGATGAAGGCGATAGCGCTGTCGCTGTTGCCCTTTCATAACGAACCCAACGCTGCTCGGATGTAGCCACGATTCGGCTTCAAAAATCAATCGGAGAGAATTCGATGACGGAAACCAACCTGAACGCATCTCTGGTCGATCGAGTGCTCGTTCTGTCGTATGGGTTCATCTGTTATTTCGTCGGTGTGGCCGGGCCTGGCTGCCATCATCGCCGCGCTGGCGAAACAGGTCCCGTTCGGATTTCTGATCGGCTCCCCGGTCGGTCATTCGGTCGTGTGGAACGTGATGCTCGTCGCGATCTGGGGTCTCATCCATACTGGAATGGCGCGAGATGCATTCAAGTCACTCGTAACACGGATGATTCCCGAGCCGGCCGAGCGCGCGACCTACGTGGTGCGTAGGGAGAACAACGGGGTCATTGGACGTCCGATAACCTCCCAACGGTAAACTCCCTCACGGCCTTCGCGTCGCCTGCGCGAGCGAGCAGCGCGCTCGCCTGCATGCGGGCGCCTGCCGGGTCGCCCGCCTCGAAGGCCACCCGCACGAGACCCTCGCCCGCGCGCTCGGCGACGAGCCGGGCCGGGACGAGCCGGTGTCCCCCGGCGTCGTTAGGTCGAGGCCTCGATCGCGCCGAGTTCGACGGGCCAGGGCAGGAGGAACGCGGACTCCGCCCGCGCCGCATCCGCATCGCCAGGCCGAGCGTGAGTCCGACCCCCGAGCAGCGCCCGCGCCGTCTTGCCCCCGATCATCCCGGCAGCGAAACGTAGCGCCTCCTCCGCGGCCGCGTTGGGGGCGGCTCAAGCGGCGCAGCGCGTCCAGCGGAAGCGGCCCAGCGAGAGGTCGGCTCGTCGGAGTGGAGCCAGCGCAGGAACTCGCTGGCGTGCGGCCAGGGCGGCGTGGGCGTGGGATCGCTGCCGACGAGATCGAAGCGCAGGGCCGGCCGTCGCCGCCGCGCGCCAGCAGCAGGGCCACCGCGTAGGAGCTCTCGGGCTCGTCGACCAGTGCGGCGAAGCGCGGCGCGAGCTGGACGTCGCCCATCACGAGCAGCACCGGACGGTCGGGCTCGCGCTCGAGGTGGGCGAGCGCCTCGACGTAGCCGGAGGCGAAGGTGTCCTCTCGTGCGGCGAGCGAGCTCGAGGCGCGCCGGTTCTGGGCGGCGATGCAGAAGAGGCCCGCCTGGGCGTTGTGCACGGTGTGGCTGAACTTCATCGGCGAGAGGTGGTTCCGCTACTTCGGCCCGGGACCGCTCGATCAGCTGCTGCGGCGCCTGATCCCGCCCGAGAACACCGCCACCGGGCGCTGCTCCCTGGAGTACATCCGGCGCATGCGCGCGGAGCTGGGGATGCCGCCGCCCTAGCCGGGTCAGCGCAGCGCGTCGAGGACGACGCCTGCGCGCACGACGGTCACCTCGGGTCCTCCGGAGTAGAGCGGCAGCCGGTTCGCACGCCACGCATAGGGGGCATCGCTCGCGAACCAGAAGGAGAGGCGCGGTGCCAGGCGCCGCGCCAGCCCCGAGGCGAACCCGAAGTCCGGCCCGTAGCGCACCTCGAGGGTGCGCGGATCGCCTCCCGGCTCGAGCCAGGCCTCGAAGTCGAGCAGCCGGGCGTTCCCGCGGCACAAGAAGGTCTGGAACGCGAGCCGGTGCTCCTCGCCGCTCAGGAGCGGGCGGAAGAACAGGTTCATCGGCACGTTCATTACCCGGTCTGCGGCGTCGAGCTGGATCTCGCTCTTCACCGCGCCGTCCCCCGCACGGCAGCGGGCGCGGCGCGCCACGTGGTCCACCTCGACCCTGCCGAGCGAGTGGCCCTCGGAGTCGAAGGACTCGGAGCGCTGGCGCACGACGCGCACCGCGTCGGCGGCGCCCTCCCGGACGAGCAGCGCGCTCGCCTCGATGCGCGGGCCGCTCGACCCGCCCGCCTCGAACGCGACCCGCAGGTGGCGGGCGTCCACGCGCTCGGCGACCAGCCGCGCCGGACCGAGCCGGTGGCCCCCGGCGTCGTAGGTCGACGCCGCGACCGAGCCCAGCTCGACGGGCCCGGGCAGCAGGAACGCCGAGTCCGCTCGCGCCGGACCGGTCGACCCGAGGCCGAGCGCCAGACCCGCCGCGAACATCGCCCTCGCCGCGCCGCCCCCGATCCTCGCGACCCGAGAGCGCCGCCGACCGATGGAGCCCGCCTCACGCACCTAGGCCGCGCAGCGCGTCCAGCGGAAGCGGCCCAGGGAGAGCGTCGGATCCTCGGAGTGGAGCCAGCGCAGGAACTCGCTGGCGTGGGGCCAGGGCGGGGTGGGCGTGGGATCACGCCCGACGAGGTCCAGGCGCAGGGTCGGACCGTCGCCGCTGCGGGCGATCAGCAGGGCCACCGCGTAGGAGCTCTCGGGCTCGTCGACCAGTGCGGCGAAGCGCGGCGCGAGCTGGACGTCGCCCATCACGAGCAGCACCGGACGGTCGGGCTCGCGCTCGAGGTGGGCGAGCGCCTCGACGTAGCCGGAGGCGAAGGTGTCCTCTCGTGCGGCGAGCGAGCTCGAGGCGCGCCGGTTCTGGGCGGCGATGCAGAAGAGGCCCGCCTGGGCGTTGTGCACGGTGTGGCTGAACTTCATCGGCGAGAGCTTCTGGCCCGCGACGATCTGCTCGAGCATCTCGATCGACTCGTTCACACTCCCGTGACGCGAGGCGAAGACGGTCCGCACCTCGCCGAGCAGGGCCTCCTCCGCGCATTCGTAGGCGGCGGTCAGCGTGATGCGGGTGAGCGGCGAGCAGCGGCGCCGCAGCATCGCCGGCAGGAAGCGCGCCTCGGGATGCCCTTCCCGGGCGAGCGGCACCGGCGAGCACATCCACTCCCGCCACGACTCGCGCGACTCGAGGCCCGGCGCCCAGGCCGACCACGCCCTCACCACGGCGGTGCGCAGGAGCGCCGGGTCGCCGCTCACGCGCCCTCGCCCAGGATCAGCGTGCAGTTGTTGCCACCGAAGCCGAAGGAGTTGCTCATCACGCGCGGCGACGCGCGCAGGAGCGCCGTCTCGCCCTTCTGCGTCAGGTGCAGCGGCGGGATCTCCGGGTCGCGCTCGCCGTCCCACCAGTGGGGGGGGAGCGCCATCACGCCCGCGCGGCTGCGATCGACCACGAGCCAGCAGAACGCCGCCTCCATCGCACCCGCCGCGCCGAGCGTGTGACCGACCAGGGGCTTCGTCGAGCTCACCGGCAGCTCCCTGCCGAACACGCGCTCGACCGCGAGACACTCCATGCCGTCGTTGAGCGGCGTGCCGGTGCCGTGCAGGTTGAGGTAGGCGATCGCCTCGGGCGGAAGACCCGCGTCGGCGAGAGCGCCGCGCATCGAGGCCTCGGCTCCGGCGCCGGTCGGCTCGGGAGCCGACATGTGATGCGCCTCGCTCGACTCGCCGACCCCGAGCAGCTGCACGCCCCCCTCTCCCCGCTCGACGAGGAACACCGCGGCCCCCTCGCCCAGAGTGAGGCCCGACCGGTTGCGGCTGCACGGGTTGCTGACCCCCTCGCACACGGCCTGCAGCGCCGAGAAGCCGTTGGCGGTGAGCCGACACAAGGTGTCCGCGGCGCCGGCGACCACGGCGTCGCACAGACCCAGCGCGAGCAGGGAGCGCGCCGACGCCAACGCCCGCGCGCCCGAGGAGCACGCCGTCGAGAGCGCGTAGACGGGGCCTCGCGCACCGATCTGGTCGGCCACGAAGGACGCCAGCCCGCCGAACTCGAGCTGGGCGTAGTGGAACGAAGGCGCGAGGCCGCCCTCCTGCACCTCGTGTCGGATCGCCTCCTCGGCGTCGGAGACACCCGAGGTGCTGGTCCCCATCACGACGCCGACGCGCTCGGCCCCGCACTCGCGCACGGCCCGGCGGACGCCCTCCTCGATCTGCTGGAGCGCGGCCAACGCCATGGCGTTGTTGCGGCAGTCGTACTCGGCCAGCCGCTCGGGAACGGCGGGCAGCTCGGTCCGGACCGCGCCGACCGAGAGCTCGCGCTCGGTCGCCAGGTCGTCGCGGCGGGCGAGGTGGACGGGCTCCCCCTCGAGCAGCCGCGCCCACACCGGATCGACCCCGGCGCCGAGGGCGTTGACGATCCCGAGCTCGGACAGGCGGCAGGGAGGGCGCGGCGGCATCAGCCAGCTCCGATCATGGCTCGGAGCAGGATCGGGGAGTCCGAACCCCGTGGCAAGGCGCGCCGCGACGCCGGTGACGCTACGCTCCGCGCGCGGAGGTTTCGTGCATGCGTCGTCTCGTACCGTCTCTCCTCGCCGTCCTGCTCCTGATCGCGCCCGTCGCTGCGCTCGCCCAGCAGTCGTCGGGCGAAGGCCGCTGCCCCAACGGCCGCTCGAAGGATGCCGCGATGTGGCTCTCGATCGCCCATCCCGGACTCGGCGAGTACTACCTGAAGGGCTGGGGCAGCTTCAACGCGAACTGTCCGCCGAAGAAGTTCTGGCTCGGCTTCATCCCCTTCTACGGGTGGCCGGGCTATCTCCAGGTGAAGAGCGCGATCGACGCCGCCCACTGCCGGACCGAAGACCGGATCTGACGCCGACGCCGAGCGCCCACCCCTAGGAGACCTGCTCGAACAGGCGCTTCGAGTCGAGCAGCTCCCAGGCCTCGACGATCTGCCCGTCGCGAAAGCGCATGGCGAAGGCGTAGCGGTTCTCGTAGGGGCCACCGCTCCGGGTGGTGGCCGTCATCCAGCCGAGCAGCATCGCGCGGTCGCCTTCGACGGCCACCAGCTCCGGCTCGAGAGCGAGACTTCCGGGCCGGTAGAACGCGTCGGGGGCAGCGCACAGGAGGTCGATCACGGCCTGTCGCCCGCGCCGCGGCTTCGCCTTGGCGAAGGGCGGCAGGTGCCAGGTGACGTCCTCGGCGA
>CAZZFT010000061.1:0-27297 GCA_964653555.1 uncultured Spirochaetales bacterium
CCAACTGGGAGGGCGGCTGGCGCGTGCCCGCGATGGTGCGCTGGCCGGGTCACATCGAGGCCGGCTCGGTCACCAACGAGATCGTGCACCACATGGACTGGCTGCCGACCTTCCTGGATGCCGCGGGCGACCCGAACATCAAGGCGGAGCTGCTCAAGGGAGGCGTGAAGGCGATCGGCCGCAGGTACAAGGTGCACCTGGACGGTTACGACATCCTCCCGCTGCTCACCGGCGAGACGGACAAGAGCCCGCGCAAGGAGATCTTCTACTTCTCCGACGACGGCGACCTGACGGCACTCCGCTACGAGGATTGGAAGCTGATCTTCATGGAGCAGAAGTCCCCGGGCACCCTCCGCGTGTGGATGGAGCCCTTCGTCCCGCTCCGGGTTCCGCTGATCGAGAACCTTCGCCGCGATCCCTACGAGCGCGCCGAGATCACTTCGAACACCTACTACGACTGGGTGCTCGACCACGCCTACCTGCTGGTGCCGGCCCAGGCCTACGTCGGGAACTTCATCGCGACCTTCAAGGAGTTTCCGCCGCGCCAGAAGGCGGCCAGCTTCTCGCTCGATCAGGTGATGGAAGTGCTCACCCCCTCGGGAGGCTGACCGATGTCGCACCCGTGGAGGCGTCGGGCCGCGGTGGGGGCCGTCGTCCTCGCAGCCGCGGCAGCCTACGCCGATCCGCTTCCGTCCTGGAACGACGGCCCGACCCGCGCGGCGATCGTGGGCTTCGTCGAGCGGGTGACGCTCGCCGGCGGAGCCGACTTCGTCCCGCCCGACGAGCGGATCGCGGTCTTCGACAATGACGGCTGCCTGTGGAGCGAGCAGCCGATGTACTTCCAGCTCGCCTTCGCGATCGACCGCGTGAAGGCCCTGGCTCCCCAGCACCCGGAGTGGAAGACGACCCAGCCCTTCCAGGCGGTGCTGGAGGGCGACACGAGGACGATCGCCGCCTCGGGCGAGCACGGGATCCTCGAGCTGGTGATGGCCTCCCACGCCGGCATGACCACCGACGAGTTCGCGGCGATCGTGCGCGACTGGCTCGCCACCGCGCGCCACCCGCGCTTCGACCGGCCCTACACCGAGATCGTGTTCCAGCCGATGCTCGAGCTGCTCGCCTACCTGCGCGAGAACGGATTCCAGACCTGGATCGTCTCGGGCGGCGGCCAGGACTTCCTGCGCGTGTTCGCTCAGGAGGCCTATGGCGTCCCGCCGCAGCAGGTGGTGGGATCGTCGATCGAGACGGAGTACCAGCTCCGCGATGGCGTGCCGGTCCTGGTGCGGCTCGCGAAGCTCGACTTCCTCGACGACAAGGCGGGCAAGCCGGTCGGCATCCACCGCTTCATCGGCCGCCGTCCGATCGCCGCCTTCGGCAACTCCGACGGCGACCTCCAAATGCTCCAGTGGACCACGCTCGCCGCCGGCCCGCGCTTCGGTCTGCTCGTGCACCACACCGACGCCGGGCGCGAGTGGGCCTACGACCGCAAGTCGTCGATCGGCCGGCTCGACGCGGCGCTGGACGAGGCGGCCGTGCGGGGCTGGACGGTGGTCGACATGAAGCGCGACTGGAAGATCGTCTACCCCTTCGAACGAGAGGCGACGAGCGTCCCCGGTTCCTACTGAGACCCGCCCTCCAGCTCGAGGGAGGCCAGGAACTGAGCTGCGCCCGGATCGCCCGGCGCCGCCTCGACGAGGCGCCGCCCATAGCGAATCGCCGCCTCGCGCTCGCCGCGATCGCGGTGCAGGGTGGCGAGAGTGAACAGGAGCCGTCGGTCTCCGGGGCGCTGGACCAGGGCCTGTTCGAGGGTGCGCAGACCCTCGGCGTCGCGCCCGCTCTCGACGAGCAGGAGGCCGTAGGCGTAGGTGAAGCGGCCGTCGTCGGCGAGCTGTGCGGCGCGCGCGAGCTCCGAGCCGGCCTCGTCGCGGCGACGCTGTCGCACGAGCAGCAGGCCGAGGGCGTGGTGCAGCTCCGCGCTCTCGGGTGCGCGCGCGAGCGCGTCGCGCAGCACGGTCTCGCCCTGGTCGTCGCGCTCCTGGGCGCGCAGCACGTCGGCCAGGTTGACCGCCGCCGGGATCGAGCCCGGATCGATCGCCAGCGCGGTCTCGGCCTCGCGGCGCGCCTCCTCGAGCCGTCCGAGACGCAGCTCCAGCAGGGCGAGACCCAGGTGCGACTCGGGCCGGTCGGCATTGCGCCGCGCGGCCGCGCGCACCTCGTCGAGGGCGGCGGCGCGCCGGGCGTGGTCGCGGCCGTCCCAGAGCTCGGGGGGCACGCCCGCCAGCGCGCGTGCGGCGGCCAGGCGGACGGCGCGCTGCGGATCCGAGAGCAGCGGGCGCAGCCGCGCGAGCGCGAGCTCCGGCGGCAGACCTTCCGCGGCCTCGGCGGCGGCCATGCGCACGATCGGATCGGGGTCGATCAGAGCGCCCTCGAGCGCGGCGAGCGCGCCGGCGTCGAGGCGATCGCCGAGCTCGCGGACGGCGGTGGCGCGCGCGATCGCCGGCTCCTCGGGGTCGCCGATCACCTCCACGAGTCGGGTTGCCGCGTCGGGACGGCTCGCCCGGGCGCTGGCGAGCGCCTCGGGGAAGCGGAAGGCGTGCGGCCGCTCGGGCCCGTACCAGCCCTCGATCGCAGCGGCCGCCCAGCCCGGATCGCGGTCCGTGTGGCAGCCGGTGCAGACGTCGGGCGAGCCGAGCGCCGCGTCCCGGTCCGGTCGCGGTACGCGGAAGGCGTGCTCGCGCCGGGCGTCCACGCCCATGAAGGTGGTGGTGGGCATGTGACAGGTCGCGCAGCGCGCCGCCTCGGACCCGGCCGCGTGGTGGTGGTGGGCGGGAACGTCGTAGACCTCGGGCCGGTGGCAGCCGCCGCACAGCGCGTTGCCCTCCGCGCGCAGGCGCAGCGAGTGCGGATCGTGGCAGTCGCTGCACGTCACGCCCGCCGCGGCCATCCGGCTCTGGAGGAAGGAGCCCCACACGTACACCTCCGCGCGCGGCTGCCCGTCGGCGTAGTAGAGATCGGCCTCGAGCAGCGCCGGGCGGTGGGCGTCGAGAAAGGGGCGATCGGGGCGGTCGTCGTCCGCATAGCGCTCGCGGCGCGCATGGCAGCGCGCGCACACGTCCGCCTCGGCGCGACCGGGCGCTCCCGGCCCGTCGCGGTGCGCGATCGGAGCTCCCTGGGCGAGCACCCAGCGGCCCGGCCCGGCGAAGCTCACCACCAGACCGTCGCCGCGCTCGGGGTTCCGCGCGCCCGACTGGGCCCACGCGACGTGCCGCGAGGCCGGCCCGTGACACGCCTCGCACGACACGTCCTCCTCGCTCCAACGGCTGGCGTAGGCGTCGGCGGCCGCGTCGTAGCCCTTCGCGTAGCCGGTGGTGTGACACTCGAGGCACTGGTGGTTGGCGGTCTGCTCGTACCCGGTCCAGTGAAGCGGGTCGCCGGGCCGCGCGTCGGGGAAGAGGGCGTACCAGCGCTGGCCGCCCGCCTCCGCCGGACGCGCGTCCCAGGCCACGCCGAAGGCCTGGAGGCGTCCGCCGGGCGCGGGCAGCAGAAGCTGCTGGAGCGGTGCCGTGCCGAAGGCCCAGGCCACCTCCCGATCCACGGGCTCGCCGTCGCGACCGAGGGCCCCCACTCGGGAGCGGCCATCGGCGCGGTGGAAGCGCGCGGGTCCGCCGGCGCCGTCGAAGCGCGCGTCGTCGAAGTCGCCTTCGAGGGTGGCGGCGGCGGGCACCGCCATCGCCAGATCGTGGTAGGAGCCCTCGAAGGCGGCGACCTGGTCGGGGTGGCACTCGGCGCAGACGGCACGTCCCGCGTACACGGGCGGCTCCGACGCCGGCACCGCCGCGCGCTCTGCAGCCGGCTCGGACTCGCCGCAGCCCGCGAGCCACGCGGCCACTCCGGCCGCGAGGACCGCTCGTCGACTCCGGCGCATCACCTCCGTCAGGCCACCGGCAGCCCGGACTCCGTCGCCGGGTCGCCGGCGATCCGGGTGTGGTGCAACACGCGGGACACGCCGGGATCGTAGGGGCGCGCGCGGTGCAACACACAGCGGTTGTCCCAGATCGCGACGTCGCCGGGCCGCCAGCGATGGCTCCACACCCGCGGCGGCGCGCACGCGAAGGCCAGCAGCTCCTCGAGCAGCCGCTCGGACTCCGCCTCGGCGAGGCCGGGGATCCCGTAGGCATGACGGCCGATGAAGAGCGCCGGCCGGCCGGTGACGGGGTGGACCTTCACCAGCGGACGCAGCGGCGCGTCGTCCTGCTCCAGGCCGTATCGGAACGAGGTATCGGGCTCGCTCGCGAACCCGGCTCGCGCCTGGGAGTACTTGAGGGAGTGATGGGCGGCGAGGCCCGCGATCCGCTCGCGCATCGCCTCGGGCAGCGCGTCGTAGGCGGCGCGCATGTCGGCCCACTCGGTCTCGCCGCCCTCCTCGGTCACGACTTCGGCGGAGAGGATCGAGGCCTTCGCCGAGAGCGGCATGTAGGAGCTGTCCGTGTGCCATCCCTCGTTGCCGAGCAGGATCTGCTTCACGGGATCCCCGGCGTCCCTCAGCGATCCGTCGGGGCGGCGGTTGCTGATCGGGACGGTGCCGGCCTGGGACACCAGCGGGTCGAGCTCGCCGAAGCGGCGGGCGAACGCCACCTGCTCGTCGCGCCGGAGATGCTGGCCGGGAAACACCAGCACCGCGTGCTCGAGGAAGGCCGCCTCGATCGCGCGCCACTGCTCCTCCCCCAACACCGCGAGCCGGACGTCGGTGACGACGGCGCCGAGGGTCGCCGTGCTGGGCTGAACGCGGCAGCGCATGCGCGTCATGCTAACGGAATCCCACCCCGGCGAGGGGGGCGAAGGCTACGGGAAGGGCAGCCAGCCCGGTCGCAGCCGACGGAGCCGGCGCAGCAGGCCCGCCCGCACGCGCTGGGAGAGCCGATGCGCCTGGTGGACCTGGTGCGCGACGGTCAGGCGGGTGGGGTCCGCCAGCCGCTTGTTCTGGTAGTCGAGCACGGGCTTGCCCGACCGGCGCGCGATCGAGAGTGCCTGGCCGGGATCGCTCTCGACAAACAGCAGCGCCTCGGGATCCCGGGCGTAGACGCTCGCCTTGAAGGGCGCGTGGGCCCCCTGCCGCCGCCGCTCCTCGGCCGAGGGGAGGTCGAGAAGATGGAGGTGCTCGTACTCGATCCCGTTGGCGGCGAGCCAGGCCTCGGTCTCGGGCCGGTACTTCTCGAGTCGGCTGGTCACGATGCGGCGGATCGGATAGGCGGGCCGCGCCAGCGGTGGCACGGTCGCGACGTAGTCGCGGTAGCGGTCCCCGTCGTCGTTCTCCTCCGGCGTCGGGTCGCGGCACAGCACGCCGTCGAGATCGAAGCACGCCTGCCCCGGCAGCCAGGCGTGGAATAGATTCCACTCGAAGATCCGCGGCTTCGAACACAGCTCGAGGCAGTGGTCGACGAGGTCGGCGCTGCGGCCGTGGGCGTACACGGCCAGGAAGGTCGTCTCGAGGGCCGGGTCGAGCCGGGCCAGCTTCTTCCGCGCCGCCTCGATCGAGAGGCCGTGGTTCACGCTGTCGTCCACGATCAGGACACGCCGGAAGGAGGTGGGATCGACCGGCTCCGATCCGTCCCCCGGCGGTGTGCGCGTGCGTCCCCGCGCCATCACGCGTCCGCGCAGGAAGCCGTCGAGGTCGGCCAGCGGCTTGTCGAGGAGCAGCGAGATCATCGTCGCGGGCACCATCCCGCTGCGCGGGATCCCGACGACGAGGTCGAAGTCGCCTCCGAGCCGATCGGCCGAGGCGCAGATCACACGCGCGAGATCGGAGTAGCTGCGGAACTGCACCGGGGGGGGCGCCTCGGACGAGGGGTGGCGTACCCGACATTAGCGACCGCGGCCGGGAATCCCGCTCCCCCCGGGCGGACGGACCGCCCGACGCCGTCTAGCGCGCGGCCGGTCGCGAGGCCCCGCGCGAACGCCCGCCGCGCCGCCGCGACCGCTGGGGGCGCGAGCGCTCGCCGTCGCGCCGGCGACCGGGTGCCGATCGCGAGGCAGCGGGTCGCGCAGGCCGCGCCCCCTCCACCTCGGTGAAGGGCTCCGCCTGCTGCCTCGGAATCGGCTCGCCGATCATGCGCTCGGTCGCGCGCACCCATCCCCAGTCCTCGCCGGTGACGAACGTGCACGCCTTTCCGCTGCACTCCGAACGCCCGGTGCGGCCGATCCGATGGGTGTAGGCCTCGGGCGTGTTCGGCACGTCGAAGTTGATCACGTGGGAGACCCCGGAGACGTCGATCCCGCGGGCCGCGATGTCGGTGGCCACCAGAACGTCGAAGCGGCGCTCGCGAAAGCCGCGCATCGCCCGGTCGCGCTGCACCTGGGACATATTGCCCTGGAGGCCGACGGCGCGACGGCCCGCCTTCTCGAGATCCTGCGCCAGACGCCGGGCGCGGTGCTTCGTGCGCGTGAAGACGATCGCCGAGTCGCAGCCGTCGGACGCGAGCAGGTGCTCGAGCAGCGCGCGCTTGCGCGCCTCCGGAACGGGGTACAGCGCGTGCTCGATCGTCTCGGCAGGCGCCGAGCCCGCGAGCTCGACGACGTGCGGCTGGTAGAGCACTTCGTCGGCCAGGTGGCGGATCTCCCGCGGCATGGTCGCCGAGAAGAGCAGGTTCTGGCGGTCCCTGGGCAGCGCCTTGAGGATGCGGCGGACGTCCGGCAGGAAGCCCATGTCGAACATGTGATCGGCCTCGTCGAGCACCAGCGTCTCGACGCCGTCGAGTCGGACGGCGCCCTGGTTCATCAGGTCGAGCAGACGGCCGGGGCAGGCCACCACCACCTCGGGTCGGCGGCGGAGCGCAACGACCTGGGCGCGCAGGGAGACGCCGCCGAAGACCAGCGCCGTCTCCACGGTGGTGAACTGCGCGAGCAGGCGGATCTCCGCGTCGATCTGGCTGGCCAGCTCACGGGTCGGTGCGATCACGAGGGCGCGCGGTCCGGGCTTCTGCTCGTCGAGCAGCTGATCGAGCAGCGGCAGGGCGAAGGCCGCCGTCTTGCCGGTGCCGGTCTGGGCGAGGCCCAGGACGTCTTCCCCTTCCAGGGCGGCGGGGATCGTCTCGACCTGGATCGGTCGGGGCGACGTGAAGCCGGCGGCGCGGATGCCGCGCACGAGATCGGGGTGGAGGTCGAACCGGTCGAAGCCGGTCGCAGGGACAGTTTGAGAAACGGACATGTAGCTGGTGGTCTCCCCCTCGCCGCGCGCCAGAGCGCGCCTGCTGCGGGTGGTGGGTTCCGACCCGCACAACAGTTGTGGGCAAGAAGGGATTTGGCGGCGCGACCTGGGAGGAGGTCCTGTTGAATGCCGCTGGCCGGGTAGGAATGCCCGGCGCGATGACGGGTGTTTAGCCGCTCGGCAATGCCCGCGCCAGTGGGACGTCTAATCGACCGCCCCGACGTCGCGCAGGCGATCGATTTCGGCCCGGGCGAAGCCCCAGTCGCGGAGGGCCTCGTCGGTGTCCTGACCCGGGCTCGGGGGCGGCCTGCGGATGCGCCCCGGCGTGCGGTCGAAGCGCGGCGCCGGTGCGGGTTGCCGCACACCGGCCACCTCGACGAAGGTACGGCGCTCCACGTTGTGGGGATGCTCGTAGGCACTGGCGATGTCGAGCACTGGGGCGAAGCAGGCGTCGCTGCCCTCCAGCAGATCGCACCACTCGGCCCGTGTGCGAGTGCGGAAGATCGCGGCGAGGCGCTCGCGCATGGTCTCCCAGGCGCTGCGGTCCATCTGCTTCGGCAGGTCCGCATCCGCGAGTCCCAAGCGCGCCAGAAGCTCCGCGTAGAAGGGCGGCTCGACGGCGCCCACCGCAACGAACTCGCCGTCGGCACACGCATAGGTGTCGTAGAAGTGGGCTCCTCCGTCGAGCACGTTGACGCCGCGCTCGTCGGTCCACCGGCCCGAGGTCCGGAACCCGTGAAACATCGTCATCAGGAGTGCCGCGCCGTCCACCATCGCTGCGTCGACGACCTGGCCGCGGCCGCTGCGGGAGCGCTCGACGAGGGCGGCAAGGACGCCGACGGCCAGCAGCATCCCGCCGCCTCCGAAGTCGCCCACCAGATTGAGGGGCAGGACCGGTCGCTCGCCGGTCCGGCCGATGTGGGCGAGGCAGCCCGCGAGGGCGATGTAGTTGATATCGTGGCCTGCGGAACGCGCGAGCGGCCCGCTCTGGCCCCAGCCGGTGATGCGCCCGTAGACGAGGCGCGGATTGCGCGAGCGACATACCTCGGGGCCCAGGCCGAGGCGTTCCATCACGCCCGGACGGAAGCCCTCCAGCAGCACGTCCGCCCGATCGACGAGGCGCAGGATCGCGGCGACGCCCTCGGCGTGCTTCAGGTCGATCGCTGCACTGCGCCGGCCGCGATTCAGTGTCTCCGCACCCGGAGCGCTCTCGGGCAGCTCCGGGGTCGCGTAGGGCGTGCTGGCGGGTCGGTCGATGCGGAGCACATCGGCCCCGAGGTCCGCGAGCACCATCGCGCAGAACGGCCCGGGTCCGACCCCCGCGATCTCCACGATCCGAATGCCCTCCAGCGGACCGGACATTCCAGACCTCCCTTGGCATTTCGTCGTTGACGAAATGATCACAACAAATGAGTATAAAGGTCAATATTCGTCAATTCATTGCCAAATGATATTCGAAATCTGGCAATTTGGAGCGAACTCATGACGGGACCGCTGAAGGGCTACCGGGTCGTCGACCTGACTGCCTTTGTGGCGGGGCCGCTGGCCACCCAGCTGCTCGCCGAGCAAGGCGCCGACGTCGTGAAGATCGAGCAGCGAAGCGGGGATCTGCTGCGCCGGATCGGCACCCATCGGGCGGGCGTCGCAGCTCTGTTCGTCAGTGTGAACCGCAACAAGCGCTCGATCGCGCTCGACCTGCGCAGTGACGAGGGGAGGGACATCCTGCGCCGTCTGATCGCGCGCGCCGACGTGCTCGTGGAGAACTTCCGCCCCGGAACGATGGAGAAGATGGGGTTCGGCCCGGATGCCCTGCGCGCCGAGTACCCTCGCCTCGTCTATGCGCGTGTGAACGGCTTCGGGGAGTCGGGCCCGTATCGGCAGATGCCCGTCTTCGACACGTTGATCCAGGGCTTCTCCGGCATCGCGTGGGCCCAGGGCGGTCCGGAGGGACGCCCCACGCTGGTGCGCACGCTCGTTGCCGACAAGGTCGCGCCGCTCCTCGCGGCGCAGGCGATCACCGCGGCGCTCCTTGAACGCGAACGCAGCGGACTCGGCCAGACCATCTCGATCTCGATGCTCGACTCGCTGGTGTGGTGGATCTGGCCGGACAACATGATGGACGCGACGTTCCTCGACGACGATGTCGTGCACGCGCCGATCGTGTCGAACATCCAGAATCTGATGCGCACGGCGGACGGCTACATGACCATCGCGCCCGTCTCCGACGACAGCTGGCACACGCTCGCCGAGCGCGCAGGACGAGCCGACTGGCTGGAGGATCCGCGCTTCGCAACGATGGCGAACCGCAACGTGAATCTCGTCGCCTGGTTCGCAGCGATCCAGGAGGAAGTGGCCCGACGCACGTGCGAGGAGTGGCTCACCCTGCTCGCGGACTCGGACGTCCCCCACGCCCCGGTCCACACGCTCGACTCGCTGCTCGAGGACGAGCAGATTCGCGAGAGCCGGATTCTGGAAGAGCGCGAGCACCCGAAATGGGGGCGGGTGCGCCAGCCGCGGCCGGTAGCCCGCTTCGACCGAAGCGCGTGTCGCATCGAATGGCTGGCGCCCGACATCGGCGAGCACACGGTCGACGTGCTGGCGGAGCTCGGATTTTCGGCGGAAGAGATCGAGGCGCTGCGGGGGTCCGCGCGCATCGCCTGAGGCCCGACTGCAGCCCGCTCGGCTCGCAAAGGGACTCAGGTCGCGCCGGCGGCTCGCTCAGGGGCTGGGAAGGTTCCCTTTGTGCGCTCCTCGGCGAGGAAGCCCCGCACGGAATCCGTGAACAGGTCGTTGCGGTCGCCGGCCACCATGTGGCCCGCCTCGGAGACGTCGACGAAGCGCGCGCGAGGTGCCAGATCGAGGAAGTGGCGCGCTCCCTCCTCGCTCAGCAGGTCGCTCTGCGCGCCGCGCACCAGGAGAGTGGGAAGGCGCAGCGCCCGCGCGGCGTCCTCCAAGCGGCGCTCGTAGCTGGTCCGATCGGCCTTGGTGTCGAGGAAGCGCGGGTCCCAGTGCCAGTGGTAGCGACCGTCCGATGCGCGGCGGAGGTTCTTGCGCAGTCCGCCGAGATCGCGCGCGCGCGGCCGGCCGCGGTAGGCCGCGATCGCGTCCGCAGCCTCCTCCAGGCTCGCGAAGCCCTCGCGGTGAGCGCGAAGGAATCCGGAGATCCGTTCGAATCCCTCCTGCTCCATACGCGTCGCGATGTCTACCAGGACGATGGCGCTCGCGAGAGGCGCTCGCGCTTCACCCACGGCGGTGAGCACCGCCTGGCCGCCCAGCGACGCACCAACGAGCACCGGCGGCACTGCGAATCGCCGGGCAACCTGTCGCACATCGCCGGCGAAGGCCTCGAGGCTGTAGTCGGCGTCGTCCGGCCAGCTGCTCTCGCCGTGTCCTCGCAGGTCGAGGGTCGACACGTGCCAGCCGTCCTCGGCGAGCACTCGCCCGGCCTGAGCCCACGCGTGCCGGGTCTGCCCACCGCCGTGGAACATCAGGACGGGGTACCCGTCACGCGGGCCCCACTCGTCTGCTGTCAGCTGGACGCCCCCGCCGAGCTCGAATCGCTGCGTCCGCGGCTGCCCGACGGCCCCGTCCCGACCGAGATCGTCGATGTCCATCTTCCTCGACACCAAGCAAGGCGAGCGCCTTGAACGCCCATTATAGATCAAATCGTCAATCGTAGGGCCGGATCGTATCCGAAATTATGACACTTGTACGTTCCAATGATCCATATCGGTACTTCATTCGCGGCCGGGGTCTGCAGCGAGACCGTGACGGGAAGGCGTCGCGATCCGGTACCGCAGGGGCTCCCGAGGAGGTCAACGACGCAGGGAACTGGGCGGTGCGCGGGCGGGAGTTGGATCACGGACACGATCCCGACCGGAGACCGCGGGGCATTGCGTGCGCGCTCGGGGGTCCGGAATGCCGCACACTTCGTCTGCACACCGCATGGAGGTGGCCCCATGGATCAGGACCCGAGCCGGATGCGCGAGGTCGTGCCTCCCCTGCCCGCGACGCATCGGCGCGGCTTCCTCCAGGCTCTGGCCGTCCTCACCGTGGCGGGCCGGACGCTGCCGCGCTCGGGCGACGCGCGGGCCACTCTGGGAGCCGCCCGCCAGGCGTCGCGCGAGACGGTCGCCTGGCCCGAGATGACCTACCGCCCGCTCGGACGCACCGGCTGGAAGGCGAGCCGGCTGGTGTTCGGCTGCGGGGCAGCGCTCTCCGGCCAGCCGCGCGACGCGCTGCTCGATGCGGCCTTCGAGGCCGGCATCAACGTCTTCGACGTGGGGTTCCGCGGCTACTACGACGACGCCGAGAAGAACCTGGCGCCCTTCGTCAAGCGCCGGCGCGATCGGATCTTCCTGATCTCGAAGGCGATGGTCTCCCGCGATCTCGAGCCCGGGGACGCGCTCTCGACGGGGCAGTGCAAGGAGCTCGCCGCCGTCTGGACGCAGCGGCTGGACGAGAGCCTGCGCGAGCTCGGCGTCGAGCACGTGGACGCCTACTACGTGATGGCGGCGAATCACGTCGGGCTCGTCGCCAGCGACGAGATCCGCGAGGCCTTCGCGCGGGCCCGGGCCGCGGGCAAGGTGGCGCACCTCGGCCTGAGCACGCACCAGAACGCCGAGCGCGTCCTGGCGGCCGCGGCGCGCACGGGCGCCTACTCCCTGGCGCAGATCGCGATCACCCCGGCCGGCTGGTACGACTGGGCAGACAAGGGGATCCTCGCCGGCTCGAAGCCGATGGCGGAGCTCCAACCGGTGCTGGACGGCGCCCGCGAGGCGGGGATCGGCCTGATCGGGATGAAGGCCGGGCGCTATCTGGCCGGGCGCAAGTTCCTGGGCTGGGGCAAGCCCGACGCCTTCGACGACTACTACGACGCGGCGCTGCTGAAGTCGGGCCTGTCCCCGTACCAGCGCAGCTATGCCTTCGTGCTCGGCCACGGCCTGGACGCGGTGAACGCCGACATGCAATCACTCGCCCACCTCCGGGAGAACGCCGCGGCGGCGGCCGACTCGGGGCGCTACTTCGCCTAGCGAGCGGAGCGTACGAATCGCTCGGGTTCGGACGCTACTCGCGTCGGGAAGGGACGGTAGCCATGACCGAAGACCCCGCTGATCGGCACTCCCGCGAGATCCTCGACGACTGGTCGCCGCGTCCCGCGCCGAACCTCGCGGCCCACTCCGGCCGTTTCGTTCGGGTCGCGCGCTTCGACGGCGACCGCGATCGCGACAGGCTCTTCGAGGCGATCGGCGAGCCGAAGCACCCGAACCTCTGGGAGTTCATCCCGATCGGTCCGTTCGAGTCGGCCGAGGCACTCACGAGCGCCATCGACGGCTTGAGTCGGGCCTTGGCCTGGACGACGTACGTGTTTCGCTTCGCCGATTCGGGCCAGATCGGCGGCATGGCGACCCTGATGAACACGCGAGCCGAGGCCGGCGTCACCGAGGTGGGCTGGGTGATCTACGGTCCGGCTCTCCAGCGCACGTCGGCCGCCACCGAGGCCATGGCCATTCTCTGCCGTCACGTCTTCGACGACCTCGGCTACCGCCGTTTCGAATGGAAGTGCGACGCGCGCAACGACGCGTCGCGACGCGCGGCGCTGCGCTATGGCTTCGTGTTCGAGGGCCTCTTCCGGCAGCACATGATCGTGCGCGGAAGGAACCGGGATACCGCCTGGTACGCCATGACCGATGGCGATTGGCCCGCTCGACGCCTCGCCTTCGACCGCTGGCTCGACGAGGCCAACTTCGACGAGGTCGGAGCGCCCCGATGGAGCCTGGCGGCGTTGCGCGAGGAGCCTCCGGAGAGCTGAGCGGGGGCCGGGGGACGAGAACACCAGCGCGTTTCGCCGCGTCGGTGCGATGCCCGAGGTGGGCGGCACGGCGGGCCTCGCCGCCGTGCCCACCTCGCGGGAGCCCTCCACGCGCAGGCCGAAGCGACCCCGAAGCGACACTCGCCTAGCGGATGGGAGCTCCCGAGCCCGAACGCGCGTTCAGCCGCGTCCCCCGTCTGCCGATCCACAGGGGATCCACTCCGGACGGAAGAAGATGGCCGCGTACGAGCGATTCGCCCTGATCCTCGACTCCGAGAGCGCCCCGCTGGGGCGCGCCGCCGTGCGACTGATCGAGATGGGGATCGACGTCCTCTACGCCGCCGACGTGGACGAAGCGGCGCTGCTGGCGCGGCAGGAGGCCCAGCGGCTGGGCGCCCTGCTGTTCCCGACCGGCATCGAGGTCGCTCGCCTGGAGGATCTGCTGGAGCGCGTGTGCCCCCAGCTCTCGGCGGGCACGCGCGCGCTCGTGGCCGTGGGGCCGGAGGCCAGCCCCGAGCGGGTGGAGCTGCTGGTCGCGAGTGGCGCCCAGTGGCGGCTGCCGGACCCCGGCGTGGAGCGCGAGCTGCGCTACGTGACCGCTGCGGCAATGGCGATCGGCCACGTGGACGAGCGGCGCAAGCAGCTGCGCATCCCGAGCCAGATCGAGACGACCGTCTTCATGGGTCGCCATCGCAAGGACGTGCTGGTCTACGACCTCTCGCGCGGCGGCGCCTATCTGGCGGCCGAGAATCCGTTCCTCGAGGGCAGCTCGCTGACGATCGACATCGTCCTGCCCGCCGGGCGCGTCGTCGGACGCGCCGAGGTGAGGAACGCGAACACCGCCGACCGGCTCGTGCGCCCGGACGTGCCCGAGGGCATGGGCATCGCGTTCCAGCGGCTCGAAGGCGCCTCCGAGCACCTGCTGCGCGACTACATCGAGGACTGGCTCGACCGGTTCAAGCTCGCGAGCTGAGCGCCCGCGGGCCGCGGCAGAGGCCTCAGGCCGGCGGCTCGATGTGGCACGTCAGCCCCTCGCGGCCGGGCAGCTCGAAACGCGCGTCGTTCCCCTTGATCCAGAAGACGGTCTCCCCCGCCTCGTTGCGGGCCGCGTAGCGCGCTCCCGAGCCGGAGCGGGTCTGCTCCAGGATCCGGAACTCGTCCCGCCACAGCAGGAACGCGACCGGGGGATCGATCGATACGAACACGAGATCGATCCGCGGCTCGAAGCCCTCGCAGCGGACGACGAAGGGACCCTTGCTGATTCCCGCGGCGTCTTCGCTCCGCGCGGCGGGATGGCCGGAGCGCAGCTCGTGGATCCGGATCACGCAGCTCGCCAGCACGCACGCGCGCACGTCCTCCGCCGTGCCGCAATCGTCGCGCCCCTGGATCCAGCTCCGCTCGGCGGCGACGAGTGTCTGACGGCGTTCTCCGGTCAGCCCCTCGTCGCCGCGCGCGAGCCGGTACAGCCGCGCGACCTCCCGGTCGAGCGCGGCGAGCGCCTCGTCGCGGCAGATCAGCCCCTCGACCGCGCCCTCCGCCTTGGCGCAGTCGAAGGTCGGAGACGCGGCCTGGGCGACGGCCGTGGCCGGCGCCAGGGACGGCAGCGACAGGGCCAAGGCCAGCGTCCCGAACAGCCCGGTCTTCATCGAGGCACCCCGCTCGCCACGAGGCTCACCCGGATCGGCGCCGACGGCAATGGGGGTGGTCCTTCGCCTATGATGGCGGCCGGTTCGCAGAGGGGGAAGGATCGTGTCGAACGAAGACGAGATGCGCGCCGAGCTGGAGCGCTTGCGGCGAGAGAACGAGACGCTGAAGCAGGGTCAGGGCCCGGGGCGGAGCGTGCAGCTCAAGGTGAGCCAGAAGGGCGCCGTCTCGCTCTACGGCCTGGGTCGCTTCCCGGTGACGCTCTACAAGGAGCAGTGGGAGCGTATCCTCGGCATGGCGGACGAGATCCGGCGCTTCCTCGAGGATCACGACGCGGAGCTGAAGAAAAAGGGCTAGGGGGCCGACGCGGAGTGCAGAGCGCAGGCGGGCTCCCGCCGGGCTAGCGCTCCTGAACCCGGTTCCGCCCGCCCTTCTTGGCGGCGTAGAGGGCTTCGTCGGCGCGCTGCACCAGCTCCGCGGCCGAGCCGAGGGCGGGGTCGTGCTCGGCGATGCCGAAGCTCGCCGTGACCTGGATCGGCTCGCCCTGCGGCCCGGGGAAGGCCGTCGACGCGAGGGTCGCGCGGATGCGCTCGGCCAGCACGGCCGCTCCCCTCGCGTCGTTGTGCGGCATGACGAGGACGATCTCCTCGCCACCATAGCGACCGGCGACGTCGCTGCGTCGCAGGGCTTCGCGCACGATCTCCCCCACCTGACGCAGCACCGCGTCCCCGGTCATGTGGCCGTGGACGTCGTTCACCTGCTTGAAGTGATCGATGTCCATCATCGTGACCGAGAGCGGGGTCCGGTAGCGGCGGGCGCGCAGGAATTCGATCTGCAGCATCTCCTCGACGTAGCGCCGGGTGCGGAGGCCGGTGAGGCAGTCCACCGTCGACAGACGCTCGAGGGTGGCGTTCTTGAGCATCAGCTCGTCCTGGAGCTGCTTGACCTTCAGATGCAGCTTCACGCGCGCCACCAGCTCGGGCACGTGGAAGGGCTTGTCCATCACGTCCGAGGCGCCGTCGTGGAGCAGACGCGTCTTGCGCTCGAGGCTCGCCGACGCGCTCAGGAAGAGGAAGGGTGCGTGCGCGCCGCCCGGGCTCATCTCCCGCATCCGCAGCAGCTTCTCGCCGTCGAGCTTCGGCATCTCGAGATCGCACACCACGAGGTCCACGGACTCGCTCATCAGGAGCTTGAGCCCCTGCATGCCGTCCTCCGCCTCGATGACGCGCATCGGGCTCACGATGCCGTCCAAAGCCCGGCGCGTCTCCGCGCGGTGCGTCCCGGAGTCGTCGATGATGAGGATGGTGGTCACGGCGTCGATCCGCGTCCCGGCTTGCAGAAGGCTCTTATCGGCCGTCCGCCGGCTCTTCTCGATGATTCCGCTGGCAACGGGTGGCTCCGCCGGGGCTGGAGCGGCGGCTAGATCCAGGCCAGCGCCCGGGAGAGGATCTGCGTCGCGCCCTCCTGCGCGCAGGCGCCGTGGGCAATCAGCAGGCGCTCGGGCTGCCAGGCCAGCAGCCGCGAGCGGGCCCTCCGAGCGGGGCCCCGGTGCAGGAAGGTCGCCCGCCACTCGCGCGGGGTGCTGCCGCGCGCACCCACCAGCCCGTCGAGGCGCATGACCCATCCCTTGAACCCCGTGGCCCGCGCTGGATCGTGGCGCTGCACCAGATCACCGACGATCGCCGTGTGCGAGGCGCGGTGGAAGAAGACGACCTCCTCCATCGCGAACGAGCCGCGGAAGATCACCTGATCGAGATCCGCGGCCCAGGCGGGATCGGGCTCGTCGCCGAGCTCCGCGGAGAAGGCGAGCTCGGGTGCGCGCCGGGCGAGACCCGGCGGCGCGTACCGGCGCGCCTCCGGCCACCGTTCGCTCCACGCCTTCAGGAACAGATGGTGGATCTTGTTGGGAGAGACGAGGTGTGCGACGGGCCCGAGCGCATCGACGGCGCGCTCGAGCTCGGGCGTGAGCGCGATCGGCGACCACACCCAGACGCTGCCGTCGCGCAGCCGCGCGAGTGCCATGCGTGTGGGGTACGGAAAGCCGAAGAAGGAGACCGTGGGACCGTCCGCCACGTACAGGGAGTGGCCGAATTCCTGAAGCACCTCGCGGTCAGGCTACTCCCCCGGACAGAGCGCAGCCATCGCTCTCGGGTCGAGCCGCGCGGCCGCCGCTCACCAGATCGAGACGCGTTCCTCCGGCGGCCGATCGAGCGCGTCGCCCGGTCCGACGTCGAAGGCGCCGTACCAGGCGTCCAGGTTCGGGACGACGCCGTTGACGCGGTAGCGCGCCGGGCTGTGTGGGTCGCTCTTGAGCAGCTGCAACAGGAAGGCATCCCGGTACTTCTGGCGCCAGACCTGGGCCCAGGCGAGGAAGAAGCGCTGATCGGCGGTGAAGCCGTCGAGCACCGGGGCGGGCTCACCGGCGAGCGACAGCTGGTAGGCGCGGTGGGCCATCGACAGGCCGCCGAGATCGCCGATGTTCTCGCCCAGGGTCAGCTCGCCGTTGACGTGCTGCCCCGGAATCGGCTCGTAGGCGTCGTACTGCCGGACCAGCGCCTGGGCCCGCGCCTCGAAGCGCCTGCGGTCCTCGGCCGTCCACCAGTTGCGTTCGACGCCCGCCGCGTCCGCCTTCGACCCCTGGTCGTCGAAGCCGTGTCCCATCTCGTGGCCGATGACGGCGCCGATCGCGCCGTAGTTCACCGCGGCGTCCGCGCGGGGGTCGAAGAAGGGCGGCTGGAGGATCGCCGCGGGGAAGACGACCTCGTTGAAGGTGGGGTTGTAGTAGGCGTTCACCATCTGCGGGGTCATGTCCCAGCGCTCGCGATCCGTCGGCTCGCCGAGCCGACTCGTCATGTCCTCGTACCAGTAGCGGCCCACCGCCCGGTAGTTGGCCATCAGATCTCCGGGGACGATCTCGACGCTCGAGAAGTCCCGCCACTCGCTCGGGTAGCCGATCTTCGGCCGGAACGACTCGAGCTTCGCCAACGCCTGCTTGCGGGTGGCAGGCCCCATCCAGTCGAGCGTCTCCACCCGGTCGCGCAGCGCCGCGCGCAGGTTCTCGACCAGCGCGCTCACCATCTCCTTGGAGCGCGGAGAGAAGTGGCGCTCGACGTACATCCTGCCGACGGCGTCGCCGAAGCCCAGGGGCCCACCGGACTGGGTGCCCCCGACCAGCACCACGCCGCGCTTCCAGCGATCCCGCTGCTCCGGCTGACCTCCGAGGATCCGGCCGCGGAAGGCGAAGTTCGCCTCGTCGATGGCATCGCCCAGGAGATCCGCGTGGTGGCTGACGAGATGGTAGGTCAGGTAGTGCTTCCAGGACTCGAGCGGCGCCTCGTTCACCAGTGCCACCAGGGGCGCCGTTGCGCTCGGCGCGACGAGGTTGATCCGCTCCACGCGGGCCGGATCGAGGCCGGCCGCCTCCAGGTGCCGACGCCAGGGATAGTCTGGATAGGCCGCTTCGAGCTGCTCGAGCGAGAAGAGATTGTAGGTCTTGTCCCGGTGCCGCAGCTCGGTGAGTTTCCAGTGATCGGTCGCGATCGCGGTCTCCAGCGCCAGCACCTCGGCTGCCGCGGACGCGGCCCGCTGCTCATCGAGGCCCGTGAAGGCGAGCATCTCGGCGATGTGCCGGCGGTAGGCGGCCCGCACCTCTGCGAAGTCCTCTTCGAGGTAGTAGGAGCGATCGGGAAGGCCGAGTCCGGCGTTCTCGATCGAGACCAGGTGCTGGTCGGGATCCTTGCGATCGACGTCGACCCGGGCCACGAACGGGGCGTTGGTCTCCATCACAGGGGCGCGCGCCAGGGCCTCGACCAGCTGCTCGCGGCTGCCGATCGCCGCGATCCGATCCAGGTCCGGCCGCAGCGGCTCGATGCCCTTCGCGTCGAGCGTCGCCACGTCCATGTAGCTCGAATAGTAGTCGGCGATCTTCTGCTGGACGGAGCCCGGCTCGGGATGGTCGTGTACCAGATCTTCGATGATCGCCCGCACCCGACGCTCCGAGCGGTAGCCGAGCGCGATCACCTGACCGTAGACCTTCTCGTCGTCCTTCAGATCCCGGCTCTTTAGCCACGCCCCGTTGGCGTAGGTGAAGAAGTCGTCGCCCGGATCGACGGAGGTGTCGCGGGCGCCCAGGTCGATCCCGAACGTCCCGAACTCGGGTCCCTTCGCCGTGGTGCAGGCCGCGGCGGCGAGCGCGGCCGACAGCGCGAGGAGGAGGAGCGGCCGGATGCGCGGCCCCTCGGCGGTCCCGGTCACGATCCCCTCCCCTGGTGCGGACGGCCACCCTAGCGGCTCAGGGCTGGATCACCATCTTCCCGAAGACGCGGCGTTCGATCAGTGCCTGCATCGCGTCGCGCGTTCCCTCGAGTGGAACCACGGAGTCGATCACCGGCTCGAGCTCTCCCTTCGCGACCAGATCCAGCACCGCGCGCTGCTCGTCCGGCGACCAGCCGTTGGAGCCCAGGATGCGCTGCTCGTAGGTCCAGATGTACCGGATGTCGGTCGGCGGATCGAAGCCGAGCGTCGCGCCGCAGGTCAGCATCCGGCCATCGTTGCGCAGGCAGCGCAGGGAGTCGGCCCAGGTCGGGCCGCCGAGATAGTTGATCACGACGTCGACGCCGCCGGGACCGAACATCCGCGGCTTCCCCGCGATCGCCTGCACCGCCTCGACCCAGCCGCCGGCCTGGCTGTCGAGGACGTGGTGGGCTCCGATGCCGCGAAGCGCGTCGAGCTTGTCGGCCGATCCCGTCGCGATCACCTCGGCCCCCGCCCGCCTGGCCAGCTGCACGCAGCCGGTGCCGACGCCGCCGGTGGCGCCGAGGACGAGCACGCGCTCGCCCCTCTGGATGGCGCCCCGGGTGACCGTCATGCGGTAGGCGGTGCCGTAGGCGATCGGCAGGCTCGCGGCCTGCACGTCCGAGACGCCATCGGGAATCCCGATCAGGTTCGCGACCGGGATCCGCACGCGCTCGCAGGCGGACCCGACGCGCGTCTCGCCGGTCATCCCCTCGCCGACGACGAAGGGGTGGGGACAGACCCGGTCGCCCACCTTCCACGGGCCCGCGTCGGTGCTCTGCCCGAAGCCCAGGATCCTGCCCGCGAAGTCGCCGCAGGGCACCATCGGCAGCGGCGTCTTCAGCGCGGTGGTCCCGGCGAGCATCATCGGATCGAAGCCGTTGAGCGACGTGGCCCTCACCTCGACGAGGACGTCTCCGCTGCGCAGCGCGGGCTCGGGCCGTTCCTCGACGTGAAGCTCCGCGGTGGAGCCATGCCGGTGGTAGACGACCGCTCTCACGGGTCGTTCCCCGTGCTCGCAGGGTCCGGATGCGACGAGACGGCGCACGCTCGATCGACGTGAATCTGTGTCATTCGGACGCGCTTCGAAGACCGGGGAACGGGAAGAAGACGAGGCCGGATTGTCGCCTCACCGACAGCTCCTCGAGCGGACGATCCGGCTAGAATGGTCGCACGCCGCCGCCAGTCGGAGCCGGCTGCCGCCGCCGCGAGACCCACCAGACCCGGGAGGTCGCGATGTCCAGACTGCAGGAGATCCGAGTCGGCATCCAGCCGATCGAGCGATTCGAGGAGATCCTGGGCTCCCAGCGGATGGAGAAGGCGATGGCCGAAGCCGCGGCGATGCGCGATCGGCTCTCGAACCGGGTGGTCTGGAACGTCAACTCGACGGCCGTCGGAGGCGGGGTCGCCGAGATGCTGCCGCCGCTCCTCGGCTACACGCGCTGTGTGGGGATCGACGTGCGTTGGGTCGTGATCCAGGGCAACCCCGCCTTCTTTCGCATCACGAAGCGGATCCACCACGCCCTCCACGGCTCTCCGGGCGACGGAAGCCGGTTGGGTTCGGAAGCGCGCCGCATCTACGAGGACACCCTCCGGTCGAACGCCCACGAGCTGGGCTCCGTGGTTCGGGCGGGCGACGTCGTGATCCTACACGATCCGCAGACCGCGGGACTTTCGCGTTCGCTGATGAACCTGGGGGCGAAGGTCGTCTGGCGCTGCCACATCGGGGTCGACACGCCCAACGAGGAAGTCCATCGCGGTTGGGAGTTCCTGAAGCCCTATCTCGAGGACGTCCCATTCTACGTCTTCACGCGCTCCACCTACGTGCCGGACGTCTGCGATCACGGGAAGTCCGTGATCATCCAGCCCAGCATCGATCCCCTGTCGCCCAAGAATCAGATGCTCTCCGGGGACGCGATCCGTACGATCCTGGTCCACACCGGACTCGTCGAAGGCCCCCCGCCCACGCCCCCCGATCACGGCTTCCTGCGCGACGACGGGACGCCGGGGCGGGTCCAGCGACGCGCCGACATCACGCGCCTCGGCCGGGCACCGAAGTGGGAGACGCCTCTGGTGGTCCAGGTGTCCCGGTGGGACCCGCTGAAGGACATGGGCGGCGTCATGAAGGGCTTTGCGCTGCTCTGTGAGCGGAACTGCCCCGTCCGAGCCGAGCTCGTCCTCGCCGGCCCCAACGTGCGGGGCGTGACCGACGATCCCGAGGGCGTGCAGGTCTGGGATTCCATCCTTTCGGAATGGCGCGCCCTGCCGCACGATCTGCGCGACCGGATCCACCTGGCGTCGCTGCCCACTGCCGACATCTGGGAGAACGCCGCGATCGTGAACGCCCTTCAGCGCCATGCCACCGTCGTCGTCCAGAAGAGCCTTCAGGAGGGATTCGGATTGACGGTCGCGGAAGCGATGTGGAAGAGCCGGCCCGTGATCGCCAGCGCGGTGGGGGGCATCCAGGATCAGATCCAGGACGGCAAGAGCGGGATCCTGTTGAAGGACCCGACGGACCTGGACGCCTTCGCCGACGCGCTGTGCGACCTGCTATGCGCGCCCGAGAGACGGGAGGCCCTGGGCATCGCCGCCCGAGAGCGGGTCAAGGAGTGCTTTCTGGGACTCGGGCATCTGCAGAAGTACGCGCAGCTCATTCGGCGTCTCGACGACGAATGACGGACGCGCAGAACGAGGCACGGAGGACGAATCGTGGCGCGCAAGGTGGTGATCGAGCTCCGCTGCAACGAGTTCGCGATGCGCGACGCGAACCCGAACGTGCCCTGGACGCCCGAGGAAATCGCGCGCGATGCCGCCGAGGCACGCGAGGCGGGCGCGGCGATCCTCCACTACCACGCGCGCGATCCGGAGACGGGAGCGCCTTCGAGCGACGCGAGCGTCTTCGGCGACACGATCCGCCGCGTGCGCGCCGCGACGGACCTGATCGTCAACCCGACCCTGGGCGCCTACACCGTGGACGACCCGGCCGAGCGCGTGGCGCACATCCCAGTGCTCGGGCGCGACCCGGCCACGGCACCCGACCTCGCCCCCGTCGACCTGGCGAGTCTCAACATCGACCCCTATGTCCCGGGCAAGGGCTTCGCCCTGGACGACCTCGTCTACCGCAACCCGATCCGCGGCATCCAGATCGAGGTCGAGGCGATCCACGGTGCGGGAGCGCAGGTCGACGCCGTGCTCTGGAACGTCGGGTCGGCCCGTCTGCTCGGTGCCCTGCTCGACCAGGGCGTCCTCGCGGAGCCGGCGTTCTGCGAGATCGCGCTCTCCGACCTGCTGCTCGCGACGCACCCGGCGAGCGAGCGCGGCCTGCGCGCGATGCTGGAGTTCCTGCCGCGCGGGCGGCGGACGCCCTGGGTATTCCTGGTGGCCGGTGGAAGCGCGCTGCCGCTGCTGACCGCGGCCATCGGAGCCGGCGGACACGTCGCGCTCGGTCTCGGCGATCACTCCTACCGCGAGCTCGACGCCGGGCGCGGCGGAGCGCCGCCGCGCAACGCCGACGTCGTCGCCGCGGCCGCTCGCGCGATCCGCGCCCAGGGCGGCGAGCCCGCCACGCCGGACGAGGCGCGCGAGCTGCTCGGGCTGCCGGTCCCCGCGGCTATGCTGCCGGCGTGAGCGAGACCCGGGTCAGCCACTCCTTCTGCCGCATCTGCGAATCGCTGTGCGGGCTGAGAGTCGAGGTGGACGCCGCGGCGGGCCGGATCGAGGCCATCCGACCCGACGAGGAACACTACGCCAGCGCCGGCTTCGCCTGCGTGAAGGGTCTGAAGCAGATGCGGCTGTACCAGTCGCCGGACCGGCTCACGAAGCCGCTCAAGCGGGTGGGAGACGGGTTCGTCGAGATCCCGTGGCGCCAGGCGATCGACGAGATCGGCGCGCGGGTGCGGGAGCTGCGCTCGATCTCGCCGCACAGCCTCTCGATGTACGTGGGCACCGCGGCGGGCTTCGGCGTGCTCCACCCGGTCTTCGCCAAGGGCTTCATGGACGGCATCGGGACCCGCAACTTCTTCAGCTCGAGCACCCAGGACTGCGCCAACAAGTTCGCCGTCTCGACCCATCTCTACGGCTTCCCCTTCACGCTGACCTATCCGGACATCGAGAGGACCGGCTGCCTGATCGTGGTCGGCGCGAACCCGGTGGTCTCGAAGTGGAGCTTCCTCCAGGTGCCCAATCCCGTGAAGCACCTGCGGGCGATCGAGGAGCGCGGCGGCCGCGTCTTCGTCGTCGATCCGCGCCGCACCGAGACCGCGAAGAGCGCGGGGCAGCACGTGCCCATCCGGCCCAACACCGACGTCTTCTTCTACCTGGCGTTCCTGCGCGAGCTGCTCCGCACGGCGGCGCTGGACCGCGCGCGGATCGACCGCTTCATGAACGGCTTCGACGAGCTGAAGGCGCTCGCCGAGCCCTGGACGCCGGAGCGCCAGGCCGAGGTCACGCGCATTCCGCCGGAGACGCTGCGCGAGATGGTGGCGGTGTATCGGCAGGCGAGCGAGGGGGACGGCGCCGCTCTCTACTGCAGCACCGGGGTCAACATGGGCGCCCACGGCACCCTGGCGTTCTGGATCCAGGAGGTGATCAACGCCGTCTCGGGCAACCTGGACCGGCGCGGCGGCGTCCTCGTGGGCAAGGGCATCCTCGACTTCCCGCGGCTGGCCAAGGGCAATCTCACCAAGGCGCACCGATCCCGGGTCGGCGGCTTCACCGCCGTGAACGACGCGTTCCCGGGCGCGATCCTCGCCGACGAGATCCTGACCGACGGCGACGAGCGCATCCGCGGTCTCTTCGTGACGGGCGGCAACCCCCTCATCACCATGGCCGGCGCCGGGCGGCTGCGGGAAGCGCTCGCCGAGCTCGATCTGCTCGTGGTGACCGACATCCATCTGAACGAGACCGCCTCGCTGGCCCACTACGTGCTACCGGCGACGACCCCCTTCGAGCGACCGGATCTGCCCTTCGTATTCCCGCTGATGCTGGGACTCCAGAGCCGGCCCTACCTCCAGGCGACCGAGGCGGTGGTCCCGCCGGCGGGCGACGCGCTCGACGAGGCCACGATCTACCTCGAGCTCGCCCACGCCGCCGGCGCGCCGCTCTTCGGCTCTCGGATCGCCCAGGGCGCGATGCGCGCGCTCCAGCGCTGGGCCGGGCCGCGCCGCGACTTCGGCATCCGCGAGGTGCCGCAGCGTCTGCTGCTCTCCCTGCTGCTGCGGCTCACGCGCAACGGAAGCTTCGCGGCGCTGCTGCGCGAGCCCCACGGACGTCCGCGCCCGGAGCCGACCGGAGGCGACTTCCTCGGCCAGCGCGTGCTCACCGACGACGGCAAGGTCCAGCTGGTGCCGCCGGAGCTGGTCGCGCGCGCGTCGGAGCTGGAGGCCGCCTTCGCCGCCGAGCGCGCGGGCGCCGACGGACTCCGGCTGATCACCCGGCGCCAGGTCAAGACCCACAACTCGTGGACCCACAACGACGACGCCTTCGCGCGCCCCGGCGAGACGAATCATCTCTACCTGCACCCGGAGGACGGGGCGCGTCTCGGTCTGCGCGACGGCGACGTGGCCGACGTGCGCTCCGCGACCGGCGCGGTGCGAGTTCCGGTGAAGTGGCTCCCGGACCTCCAGCCCGGAACGGTCGCGCTACCCCACGGCTGGGGGCACCAGCACGCCCGCGGTCTGCGCGCGGCCGCGCGCACGAGCGGCGTGAACGTGAACCTGCTCGCCGCGGACGGCCCGAAGGGCGCCGACCCGCTGTCTGGAATGGCCCACCTCACCGGGATCCCGGTGGAGGTGTCGCCCGCCGCCGGGGAGCGCGACGCGGGGAGCTGGTCCGGGCTCCCCTCCCCTTCGCGCGTCTAGGGAACCGCCGGCCGCGTCGTCTTCACGCGGCGGCTTCGCCAGGCGAGCCTCAGCCACGTGGTGGTGATCTGGGTCGCGCTCTTCAGGTCGAAGGTGGACAGGAAGTTCACGAAGCCGAAGGGCACGAGCGTGAACAGCGCGCCGCGGCAGTACTCCAGGAAGAAGACGTGGTCCTCGACCTGGGCGGCGAAGGCCTCCATCGGTCGGGTCACGAGGAACGATCTGGCGGCTGCGCCACGGCGCGCCGCCGGCGGGAAGCGCCCGGGGATCGGGAAGCCGGGCTCGAGCCCTCGCCTGGATCGCGCTGCCGGTGATCGGCTACGCGCTCCTCTGCACGGCCGCGACCGCGATCGCCTAGGGCGCCCGAGCTCCGGTCGCCGCCGCACCTCGCACGCGTGACGCAGAACCGTGTTGCGCGCCGGGAGGGATTCGAACCCCCGACCCTCAGGTTCGAAGAAGTCGAAGAGCCCGATGACGACGGCTAGGTTGCGCTCTCACGGCCGGCGAGGAGCGGCCATGGCCGGAACCCGGGACGGCAGACGGCACCCCCGCGGCACCAAGCAAGCGGGCCGAGCGGGTGCGCCGACGCCGCGCCCGGTCGCTTATCCCCCGGTCTCAAAAGGGCGTGAGATGGACGACAGCATTCGCGACGAGAAGGGGCGATTCCTGCCCGGCACGGCCCCCAGGGACCCGGCCGGCCCAAGGGATCGCCTCCCAGGCTGATCTCCGCCCTCCGAGACGCCCTGGACGAAGACGAGACGCTCGCCCGGCTCCGGGAGGTCGCGATCGCGCGGCTCGAAGCCGGAGACCCCAGCTTCTGGAAGCTGCTCCTCGATCGCGTCTGGCCGACCAAGCTGGACGTGGACCTCGGTGCCGGCACGCGGGTGGTCTTCGGCTGGCTCAGCGAATCCACGCCCCACAGGACCGAATGCCGGCCGCTCACCGGCGGGGACGGGGCAGGCTGAGAGGGACGCTCGCATCCACGCTCGCAGTGTTTGCCCCCCCGGCTCCGCGTCTCAACGGCTGAGAATCGGCCGCTACCTTGGGCACTTGCTCAGCTGAAGCGGCCCGACCGCGGCGGATTAGGCTGCTCCCGCGCAGAACTCGCCACCCGGCCCCGAACCTGGCCCCATTGTCCTGCGAAAATCCGCAGCCTATTCCCCCGCAGCCAGCCCGAAAACCCATGTCTTACCGCCACTTGCCGTCCCAACCTATTACAATCACCAGCGCCACCTCGCAGTGATCACGCTCGGGGGGGCGCAACCCATTAGGAGTTAGGCAGCGCGGCCATAGTGGTCACCTATGTCGAGCAGTTCAGCGGGGTTTCGTGCGTCCTAGCGTGCATCGAGTCCATCCTCGCTGACCTCGGCCGACGCAAGTCGCAGACAGAACTCTTCAATCTCTTTCCACATGAGTGCAGTAGCGAACGCGAGGATCGCGGGGATGGCACCGTGTCGCTACGCCACATCCCCTCCATTCTCCTCGGCCTCGATCTTGGTAGGCACATCCGTCTCGGCCCTGCGCCAGAGGTGCTCCCGGAGCTATTGCCCCTCCTCGCTGAGCGTGGCTTCATTCTTCTCGCCACTCGCGTACCACATGCTCATTGCGTCCGCGTGGTGGATGCCGTTCCGAACGAGTCCATTGTGGTCATGGATCCATCTCCGGACACGCGACACCCGTGTCGTTGGAGCTGGAGCGACCTGACCGAAAGGGACGCCTACGCCGTCGCTATCTGGAATTCATAGGCGCGCACCGAGGCGCGCTGCCTAACAAGGTGTTGCAGCGGACACGCCTATGCTCGGCGCCAAATCCAGAGTTTCTGGCATACTGAAGCGCTCAGGTGCATCAGAGGATAGCCGGTCAGGCCGGCGTGCCGCTGAACACCATGTCCGTTATACGGCGATGCGAACAGACGAGATCGAATCGATCATCCGACGCGAGCTCGAGGAGTTTCGGTACGAGGCGCCCAGCGAGACCATAGGTGTCCCTTGGTCGAGGGAGCGCGTCGAAGCCGAACTCGCAGCACTACGTGGGGCGTTAATTGCGCCGCGTCTCGCCCCCGTCGAGATCGCCGATCAGGGATCGCCAGGTCCTGAACGACAGTTGTGGCTGGTCACGAAACCAGTTGAGAACTCCTATCTCGTCGTGTTCGATCCGGCAGCACTTCGTTTTGGCCTCGCAGTAGCTGGTTCATCCGGTCCGCCGCAGACGGTCGCGGTGTGGGGTGACCTCGTCTCCACGTTCATGGCCAGGTAGCAAATCGCCGTATAACAAGGCGTTGCAGCGGACTTGCTCACGCGGTGCCGTTGTTGATCGTGGTAGTCTGGCGAGCGTCCGAGGCGTCCAGGGCCTGCTCGGCAGATCGCCGCAAGCCGCTGAACGCCGATCCGTTAGACGGCCCGGCGACCAAGCCAGGAGGATCCATCACATGGACGAAGAGAGCTTCAACCCGACGTTCATAGTCCTCGCTTTACTCACGCTTCCGG
>CAZZFT010000062.1:0-26776 GCA_964653555.1 uncultured Spirochaetales bacterium
ACCACACCGCCGAGGGAAACCACCTCGGTCCCACCTTCCACCTGCGCGGCATCGACAACACGGCCTACTACCACCTCGACCCGCGCGATCTCTCCCAGTACCTCGACTTCACCGGCTGTGGGAACACGCTCGACGTCTGGAATCCGCGCGGTCTCCAGCTGCTGATGGACAGCCTGCGCTACTGGGTCGGCGAGATGCACGTCGACGGCTTCCGCTTCGACCTGGCGCCGGCCCTCGCGCGCCGGGGCACCGGGATGGCGCACCTCCAGCGCTTCTTCGAGATCGTGCGCCAGGACCCGGCCCTCGCGACGGCGAAGCTGCTCGTCGAGCCCTGGGACGCCGCCCCCGACGGCTACCGGCTCGGTCAGTTCCCCGACGGCTACGTGGAGTGGAACGACCGCTACCGCGACTGCGTGCGGCGCTTCTGGCGCGGCGATCCGGGTCAGCGCGGCGAGTTCGCCTCGCGCCTGGCGGGCAGCGCCGACATCTTCGGACACGGGGATCGTGGCCCGCACGCCAGCCTGAACTTCGTGACCGCCCACGACGGCTTCACCCTCGCCGACCTGGTCTCCTACGAGCGCAAGCACAACGGTCCCAACGGCGAAGGGGGCGACGACGGTCACGACGCGAACTGGAGCCGCAACTGGGGCACCGAGGGTCCGACCGAGTCCGAGTCGATCGTCGAGCTGCGCGACCGGATCGCGCGTAATCTGATCGCGACGCTCGCCTTCTCCCAGGGCGTTCCCATGCTCAGCCATGGCGACGAGCTCGGCCGGAGCCAGGGCGGCAACAACAACGCCTACTGCCACGACGACGCCATCACCTGGATCGACTGGACCTTCGACGCGCGCTCGCGCCGCATGCTCGAGTTCGCGCGCCGGGTGTTCGGCCTGCGCGCGGAGAACCCGGTCTTCCGGCGCCGTCACTTCTTCGCCGGCGCGCGTCCCGACCTCGGTCCGCGCAAGGACGTGCTGTGGCTGCGCCCGAACGGGAGCGAGCTCCAAGTGGAGGACTGGCAGGCGGCGGGCGCTCGGGCGCTGGGGATGCTGATCCCGGGCGAGGCCAGCACCGAGCAGGGGGAGCGCGGCAATCCGCTGCGCGGCGACACCGTGTTCGTCGCTTTCAATCCGCGCGCCCAGGCGGCCGTGTTCACGCTGCCGCACGTCGAGCGCGCGGGACAGTGGGAGCACACCCTGTGCACGGCCCTGCGCCCGGCGCGTCGCCTGCGCGGCCGGTCCCTGCGCCTGCCGCCCTACAGCCTGAGCCTGCTCGTGTGGCGGGCGCCCGGCGCCCCGCTCGGGGGATGAGCCGTCGACCGCGGCTGCGAGCGCTCGCCCGGCAGCTCGGCATCGAGGACGGCTACCGGTCGGCGATCGACGACCGGCGCGTGGCGACCCGCGACGGGACGCGAGAGGCCCTGGTCGCGGCAATGGGATTTGCGGGCGATAGCGAAGCGGCGGCGGTGGCGTCGCTGGCGCGTCTCGCCGAGCGGAAGCGGGAGGCGCCCGGCGCCGACCCCGGGGATGCGCGCTGCTACGAGGCCGACGCGGCGCTCGGGCCGGGCGGCCGCGCCTTCGGCATCTGGACCAATCTGTACAGCCTGCGCTCGCCGAGCAACCTGGGCTTCGGCCACCTGGGCGACCTCGATGCGCTGGTGCGACACGCCGCCGCGGAGGGCGCCGCCTTCGTGGGCCTGAATCCGCTGCACGCCGCGACGCACCGCCCGGGGCGCTTCTGTCCCTACACACCAGTGAGTCGATTGTTCCGCGATCCGCTCTACCTCGATCCGGAGCGCGTGCCGGAGCTGGCGTCCTGCCGGGAGGCCCGGGAGGTCCTGAGCTCCCCCGAGGCCTCGGCGCTGCGCGCGGCGGCCCGCCTGGACACCGCGGCGGTGGAGGCGCTGCACGACCGCGTGCTGGCGCCGCTGTGGGCGGCCTTCCGCGACGGGCGCGGCGCCGGGTCCGACGCCCGGCGCGACGCCTTCGCGGCCTACCGGGCCGCCGCCGGCTCCGACCTCGAGCGCTTCGCGACCTTCCTTGCCCTCGCCGACCAGCTCGAGCGCGAAGGCCTGGGACGCGATGCCGACCGCTGGCCCGAGGCGTACCGCAGCCCCGAGTCTCCCGCCGTGCGTGCCTTCGCCGACCGCCACGCCGACACCGTGCAGCGCCACGCCTGGGCTCAGTTCGAGCTCGACCGCCAGCTGGCCGACGTGGCAGACCGGGCGCGGGATGCCGGACTCGCGATCGGCCTGTACACCGACCTCGCGCTGGGCAGCGCCGCGGGCGGAAGCGACGTCTGGGCGCGCCCGGATCTGTTCGCGCGCGGGGTGAGCGTCGGCGCGCCCCCCGACGACTTCGCGCTCGGCGGCCAGGACTGGTGCTTCCCACCTCTCGATCCCCACGCGCTGCGCCGGGAACACTTCGCGTACTTCCGCGCGGTGGTCGACGCGAACCTGCGTCACGCGGGCGCGCTGCGCGTCGACCACGCCCTCGGGCTGCGGCGACTGTTCTGGATACCCGAGGGTCGACCGGCGAGCGAGGGCGCCTACGTGCGCTATCCGGAGCCGGAGCTGTTCGCGGTGCTGTCCGAAGCCAGTCGCCGGCACCGCGCGGTGCTGATCGCCGAGGACCTGGGCACCGTTCCGGAGGGCTTCTCCGCGTCGATCGCGCGCCGGGGCATGCTCTCCTCGCGCGTGCTGCTCTTCGAGCGCACCGCCCGCGGCTTCCGACGCGCGTCGCGCTACCCGCGCGCCTGCCTCGCGACGGCGAACACCCACGACCTGCCCCCGCTCGCCGCGCTCGCGGGCGAGGACGACCTCGTGCTGCGCCGCCGTGTCGGCCAGATCTCCGACGACGCGGCCCTGGCTGCGCTCGCCGGACAGCGGCGCGACGATCGCCGCGCTCTGCGCGAGCGGCTCGTACGCGACGGCTTCCTCGCGCGTACCGCCTCGGGGCGCGAGGCCCTGGCCGCCGGCGTCACCGCCTTCCTGTGCGACACGCCCGCCGCCCTGGTCGGACTCTCCCTCGACGACCTCGGAGGCGAGACCGAGCCGATCAACCTGCCGGGCGTTGCCGCCGACCGGCATCCGAGCTGGACCCGGCGCATGGGACTTTCCCTCGACGCGATCTTCGCCAGCGCACCGGCGCGCGCGCAGCTCGACGCGATCCCGCTCTCGCGCCGTCTTCGTCGATCGGCAGCGTCCGCGCGCGATTCGTGAAGCGAGCACACGTCTCCCCTACCATGCGCCGCATGGCGAAGCCCCCGCCGCGAGCCGTCTCCCACCCACACCGCTCCGACGCCTATCTGGTCGAGGTGTCCTGGGAGGTGTGCCACCAGGTCGGCGGCATCTACCAAGTGCTGCGCTCGAAGGCCGAGGCGATGCGGCACGTCTGGGGCGATCGCTACGTGCTCCTCGGTCCGTACCTCCCCGGTGTCGCTGAGATCGAGCTGGAGACCGAGCCGGCGAACGACTGGTGGGCGGAGGTGGTGGCCCAGGTGGCCGCGACCGGGCGCGAGGTGCGCCACGGGCGCTGGCTCGTCGCCGGTCACCCGCGCGCAGTGCTGGTCGACCCGGTGCTTCCCCCCGACCGCATCGAGGTGCTGCGCCACCGCCTCCACCGCGATCACGGGATCCCGCCGGCGCGCGGCAACGAGCTGGTGGATCGGGTGCTGGGCTTCGGCGAGGCGGTGTTCGCCGTGCTCGAGGCGGCGACCCGCCACGCCGGCGGGCATCCGCTGCTGGCGCACTTCCACGAATGGCTGGGAGCGGCCGCGCTGCCGATGCTGCGCCGGTCCGGGCTTCCGATCGCGACCGTGTTCACCACCCACGCCACCTCGGTGGGGCGCTACGTCGCGGGCAGCAGCGAGAACTTCTACGACCTGCTGCCCGGGCTCGACGGCGACACCGAGGCGCGGCGCTTCGGGATCGACGCCCAGCACACGATCGAGCGCGTCGGCGCCACGGACTGCGACGTCTTCACCACCGTCTCGCCGATCACCGGCGAGGAGTGCACGCGGCTGCTCGGCCGGACGCCCGACCTCGTCACGCCGAACGGCCTCGACCTGGAGCGCTTCGATCTCGGCCACGACTTCCAGACCCACCACGCCCAGCACAAGGAGCAGGTCCACCGCTTCGTGATGGGACACTTCTTCCCGAGCTACGGCTTCGACCTGGACAAGACCCTCTACCTGTTCAACGCGGGCCGCTTCGAGCCGCGCAACAAGGGCTTCGATCTGTCCCTCGAGGCGATGGCGCGCCTCAACGCCGAGCTGCGCGCCGAGCGTTCGGACACCACCGTGGTGTTCTTCATCGTGACCGCGCGCGAGGCGCGCTCCCTCGAGCCGCGGGCGTTGTACGCGCGCGGCGTCCTCGACGACCTCGACGAGGTGTCCCAGCGGATCGGGCACGACGTGGGAGAGCGGCTGTTCCGCACCAGCGCTGCGGGCGGTCGACCGAGCCTCGACGATCTGGTCGACGAATACTGGCGCCTGCGCCACCGACGGCTCCAGCACGCCTTCGCTTCGAAGGAGCTGCCGCTCCTCTGCACCCACGTGCTGCCCGACCACGACACGGATCCGATCCTCGCCCACCTCAAGCACTTGGGGCTGGCGAATACCGCCGAGGACCGCGTGAAGGTGGTGTACCACCCCGACTTCATCAGCCCGACCAACCCGCTCTGGGGCATGGACTACGAGCACTTCGTGCGCGGCTGCCATCTGGGCGTCTTCCCCAGCTGCTACGAGCCCTGGGGCTACACGCCGCTCGAGTGCCTGGCGATGGGCGTGCCGGCGATCACGAGCGACCTGGCGGGCTTCGGCCGCTACGTGCAGGACGCGTTCCCCGATCACGACGAGTGGGGTCTGCAGATCCTGCCGCGGCGCGGCAAGCGCTACCACGACGCGGCCGCCGAGCTCGCCGAACGCGTGCTCGCCTTCTGCCGGCTGGACCGTCCCGGGCGGATCAGCCTGCGCAACCAGGTCGCGCTCCACTCCCAGGCCTTCGACTGGTCGGTGCTCGCCCACGCCTATCACGAGGCGCACGGGCTCGCGCTGGTGAACCGCTTCGGGGCGTAGCCCACCCGGAACCATGGGACGCCTCGCCCCGCCCGTACTCGGCGCCACGGCCGGCGCGCTGCTGGCCGGTGCGCTGTGGACCGCGGCGATGCCCCTCGGCGTCGCGGGCACCCTGTGCGTCGTCGCCGTGCACGCGGTGCTGGGAGCGGGGCTGGGCGCCCTGCTCGCCCTCGCCCCCTGGCCGTGGGCGCGCCGGGCGACGAGCGGACTCGTCGCGGCTCTCCTGCTGGCCGGCGCGCTGCCCGCGTCGATCGCCTGGCTCGGGGGCGCGCAGGAGCCCCCGACGAGTCCGCGGGCGCGACACTATCCCGTGACGCCCGTCGCGCGCTCGGCCGCGCCGGCGAAGCGTCTGGCGGTGATCGGGTTGGACGGCGCCGACTGGTCGGTGATCGACCCGCTCCTGGCCGCCGGCGAGCTCCCGCACCTCGCGGATCTGGTGGCGCGCGGGCGCACCGCCGTGCTGCGCTCGATCGAGCCGATCCACTCCCCGGTGGTCTGGAGCTCGATCTTCTCGGGGCGGACGCCGACGGAGCACGGGATCACGGGCTGGTCTTCCTCCCACTCGGGGAACCGCCGGGCGGCGCTGCTGTGGGAGATGGCCGGCGCCGCCGGGCTCACCTCGGTGGTGGTCAACGTGCCGGGTACCTGGCCCCCCACGGAGGTGCGAGGCGCCCTCGTCTCGGGCTTCCCGATCCCGGGAGCGCTGGTCCACGCGGGCCGCGACCGCCGCCTCGCCCAGAGCATCGGGCTGCTCGTCACCGAGGGAGAGCACCCCGGCCCGCTGGAGACCGCGCGCGCCGAGCGCGACGCCCATGGCACCCTCCGCGCCCGCGTCCCGCTCGGGTCCTGGCTCGCGCCTCCGACCGGCGCGCTGCGCCACTTCGCCATCGACGCCGCGATCCGCCACGGCTGGCTTCCGCTGCCCGAGGTCTCGCTCGCCCTCGCGACACCGGGTGGAGACGAGGACGTGGTCTCGTGGACCGTGGACGGCAGGCCCTTCGCCCTGTCGCGCGACGCGTGGTCGCCGTGGATCGAGATCGCGTCGCCGGCCGGCCCGCTCCACGTCCGGCTGCGTCGACTCCACGACGGCAGCCTGTTCGTGACCCCTGCGTTCCAGGACCCCCGGGCACCGATCCACCCCTACACGAGCTCGGCGGCGGTGCGCGACGCCGTCGCCGCCGAGGGGCTGTACGTGGTGGAGCCGGCCGGTTGGAAGAGCGCCGACGACCCGGCGGTGCGCGACGCCGTGTTCGAGCACCTGGTCGACGTCGAGGAGATGCACCTGCGTGCGAGCCTGGCCCTGCGCGCGCAAGACCCGGAATGGAGCGTGTTCGTCCACGTCGTGACGCTTCCCGACCGCGTCTCCCACGCCTTCTGGCGCTTCCACCGGCCCGAGGACTATCCGCCCGTCCCCGCCGAGGAGCTCGCCGCGAACCGCGACAAGGTGGCGAATGCCTACCGCGAGTCCGACCGGCTGCTCGGCCGCCTGCTGGCGGCCCTCGGACCCGACACCGCGGTGATCGTGCTCAGCGATCACGGCTTCACCTCCGTGGGCGACCGGCACGGAGACCACCGCCTCGAGGGCATGCTGATCGCCGCGGGCCCGGGGATCGCGGCCGGCGACGAGCGCCTCACCCTCTCCGTGTACGACGTGACGCCGCTCGCGCTCGCGCTGCTCGGACTGCCGATCGCCGAGGACTTCGCGGGCGAGCCCCCGGGCGAGATCCTCGCCGGCGGTGCGAGCCCGCCGCGCCGGATCGCCTCCTACGAGAGCGGCGACGCGGCTCCGGTGCCCGACGTGACGATCGACTCCAGCACCGAGGAGCAGCTCCGCGGGCTGGGGTACATCGAATAGCGTCGCGCGGAGGCGAGCGAGGACCTGCGCTTGCCGCCCGAGAATCCGAGCACGGCCGCGCTAGGGCGTCGGCACCAGCTCCTCCCGCTGCCCCGCTACGACGTGTCGCATGTTGACGACGTGGTAGTCGGCGGTCAGCCAGGTGGCGAGCTGCGTCGCGTAGCCCGGGTCGTCCGGGATCCCCGACGGCCCGCCGGGAACGACGTTCACGCCGAAGATGGTGCCGAACCTCGGGCTCCCCACGTAGCGCCGCACGGGACCGCCCCCGAACATGAAGCTGTTCAGGTCGATCGACCGGGCCGAGTAGCTCGAGGCGTTCACCGCCTCGTAGCCGCCGTCGCGGGAGAGGCCGCGCAGCCCGGGCGCCAGATCCTGGAAGCCGCCCTGGGGCGGGATGTCGAAGGAGTCCTCGAAGGCGTGGTCGAAGACGATCCGGTGGAGCTTTCCCCAGCGGTAGTCGTCCTGGTCGGTCGAGTTGGCGAAGGCGGGGGCCATCGCGTTCGAGGCCAGGTGGTCGAGGGCCCCGCGCAGCGCGCCGAGCAGCGCCAGGTCGCGCCGCTGCTCGGCCGAGAGCGCCGGCGGATCCGGGATCCAGTCGATGCCGGCGGCCGCGACGCCGGTGTAGGGCGTGGCGACCAGCAGGTTGTACAGCGCCTTCAGCGCCTCCGTCGAGCCGGCGCCGAGACCGAAGTCGGCGAGCCGTGCGTCCACGATTCCGCGCACCGCGAAGCCGCGCCACACGTTGTAGATGGTGGCCGCGACGCTGTTGCGGATCTCGCGCGCGCCCTTGGGGCCGAAGAGCGGGACCCGGTAGCCGTCCACGTCGCTCGCATCCCAGCCCTCGTCGAGACCCGTCGGCGTCGAGAAGTCCCACTGCGACAGCCGCCCGATCGCCTCGGCGACCTCCGGGTCCGCCGCCAGCGCGGCCAGCTCGGGGGGGGCGCCGGGCGCCGCGGCGTTGGCGAAGGCTCCCAGCAGGTGCGGCACCAGCAGCTCCGCATCGAGCTCCTGCGTGTTCGACTGGAAGCGCCTCATGTCCGTCTCGCTGACCTGGCCGTGCTGGGCGAGCTCGTCCCGGATCAGCTGGGTGATGCGGCCCGCGCGCAGGCCGTTCGAGTAGCCCGGGTTCAGGTAGTAGATCGCGTTCGCGCTCGAGACGCGCACCTGGTTGAGCGGGTCGTTGTCCAGCGTGGTGCCGGCGGGATCGTTGTTCGCGTTCACGAAGAACCCGTTGTCCGGGTTCACCGTCTGCGGCATCTCCGCGTAGGGGAGGATCGCGAAGGGGATCACCTGGCCCTGGGTGTGAGCGTCGTCCGGAATCCAGTTGTTGGCTCCCGAGGTGCCGTCGCGCACGAAGAAGGGCGGTAGACCGACGACGGCGCCCTGCTCCAGGTCGGTGCGCAGAGGCATCTCCGCGCTGCTGAAGTAGGCGAGATTGCCGTCGAGGTCGGCGTAGGCCCAGTTCTGCGAGCCGACGTCGAAGGAGTCGAGACCGTCGCGGAAGTCGTTCAGGTTCTTGGCGCGGTTCCACAGCGAGAAGGTGACTAGCTCCTGGGTGGCATGGAACCCGGTGTACTGGAGCACGAGAGCCTGGGTCACACCGTAGGGCGGCGCCAGCACGCTCGGATCGGTGACGTCGATGATCGGACCGAAGCTGCGGAAGGGTACCGTCGCGATCGTCGTCGCCTCGGGCGGCAGCCCGCTCGCCGCGACCAGGTCGTCGTCCACGCCGTCCCCGATCACGTTGAAGCGGTAGACGACGTTCTGCTGGATTTCGACGGCGTGAAAGTCTCCGGGCGGGCTCTCGATGCAGGCCAGGGCGCCGATCGAGAGGCATTGGGGCTGCGCGACGTAGAGGGTGTCCGAGAACACGTCCGAGACGTCCATCGGGTTGGTCGTGGCGCCCCAGGTGACGCGCTCGTTCTGACCCAGGATCACGCCCGGCGTGCCGGGGAACCCGACGCCGCTCACGTTCATCGAGCCTTCGTCGGGATCGTCCTTCACGATCAGGTGCCACTCCCAGAAGGTCGAGGGCGCGTTCAGCGACAGGTGCGGGTCGTTGGCGATGATCGGGCGGCCGTTGCTCGTGGCGCTGCCGCCGACGCCCCACTCGTTGCTGCCGACGAAGCTCTGGCGGCGGTCGAGGGCGAGTGCGAGCAGCGGGTTCTCGGAGAACTTCTCGCGCACGCGCCGCGCCGCGCCGGCCGCCGCCGCGAGGTGGGACGCCTTCAAGGCGTGCCAGTCCACGGCGTAGGGCGTGGTGTCGGTGGCGTCGGGAACCGTCGAGGCCGGGTCCATCGGCGCCGAGCGGTAGACGTCCTGGGAGAACAGAGCCTGGCCGTCGAAGCTGTTCGCGGCTCCCGCCTGGATGTAGGAGAACAGCTGCTGAGTGAGATCCGTGTCGATGTCGAGGGAGAGCGAGGCGGAGATCGCCTTGCCGATCATCAGCGTGTCGACGGGCTGCCAGGGGCGCGCCGTGGTCAGCTCGAGCAGGGCGTACTCAGGCGGCAGCGGCAGCGTGGCGAGGCAGTAGTTGACGCCGTCGGCGTAGGACTCGAGCAGCGCGCGGAAGCGCGGCGGCGAGGCGTCCAGCGAGCGCTGGGCCGCGCGGTGGAGCCCGACGATGCGGGCCTGGATGTCGGCGTTCAGCCGTCCCGGCCCGAGCAGCTCGGATTCCGTGCCGTCCACCTGGCGCCGCGTATCGTCCATCTGGAAGAAGCGGTCGCGGCAGTGCACGTAGCCCTGGGCGAGGGCCAGGTCGAAGTCGTCCTGGGCGGTGATGTGCCAGACGCCGTTGGCGTCGGTGGTGACCTGCACCGGGTGGTTCAGCCCCGGGAGCTCGATCTCGTCGGGTTGGCAGCTCCCGGTTCCCAGGGAGAACACGAGAGCGAGGGCGAGGGCGAGCACGACGAGAGAGCGTCGGAGCAACATGGTCTACCTCCTGCCGGGTGGAGTAGGCGCGGCGTGCGGCATTCGACCGCCGTCGCGACGGGGCTGCGGGGCGCGTACGGCCATTCTGTGTCGGGACGAGCGCACGGAGCAAGCGGTTTCGTGCAGCGCCCGCGGGGAGGCGCAGCAGGGCGATCAGGGAGTCGGCCCCGTGGAATCGACCGCCTCGCTCTCGTCACCCGACGGACCCGCGACGCCGCGCACCAGATCGCGCACGAAGTCGCGCGCCAGGATCGCCCACAGCAGAAACGGCATCGCGTCGGAGAGCACTGCGATCCCGACGGGAAAGCTGACCGGGTGCGGCCTGCCCCACTGCGCGACGGCGTTCAGGATCAGCTGCGCGCACAGGATCGCGACCAGTCCGAGCGCGAGTCCGATCCCGCGGCGCCGCCAGCCGAGCCCCGGGGTGAGCAGCACCAGCGCGACGTAGGGCACGACGTTGATGTACCGCTCGCGCCACGGGACGTTCGCCCCGTGGTAGCCCACCCAGTCGTAGAGGACGTCGGCGGCGCTCGCGAAGGTCGCGCCGTAGAGCTCGCGACCGCCCGCCACCCACAGCCAGGTGAGCGGCACCGTCAGTGCCACGAACTTAAGCGCGAACCACGCGATCCGTCGCATCCCGCACCACGAAACGGACCCACAGCAGCCACAGGCAGGTGATCACCAGGATCAGCGTCGCCTGCCAGAAGTAGACGTGGGTGAAATCGAACAGACGCGGGGCGTGACGTCCCACGACCAGCAGCATCGCGATCCGGAGCAGGTTGAGGCCATAGATCGCCGGCACGCCGAGGCCGAGACCGACGAGTCGCTTCCGCCAGCTCGCGTCGAAGGCCAGCACCGCGGCGGCGAAGATCCCCATCTCGTACAAGCCGAAGCACTCGGAGATGATGCGCACGGCGAAGCCGTCGTAGGTCACGACGTCTCCCGCCAGGTGGATGTTGTGGGAGAAGGCGCCGCACACGGAGGCGACGACCGCGGCAGTGCCGTTCTGCAGCTCCTGGGTCCGCTCGGCGGAGAGGCTGCGGATCCCCAGCCCCGCGATCCAGAGATAGAGCAGGAAACGGATCAGGAAGCCCGCGAGCGCCGCGGAGGGATGGTTCCGCCAGGTGCGGATCCTCGAGAGCAGTCGGCTCGCCACGCGCCGATCATACCGTCCCGGATCCCCGCGCAGGGGAGACCGCGGCCGATCAAGCGCCCGGCGGCGTGCGCACCACGAGCAGCCGGATCTCGCTCATGTCCTCGATCGCGAAGCGGATGCCCTCGCGCCCGAGTCCCGAGTCCTTGACGCCGCCGTAGGGCATGTGATCGACGCGCCAGGAGGGCACGTCACCGATCACCACTCCGCCGACCTCGAGCCGGTTCCAGGCGCGCTGGGCCCGGTAGAGATCGCGGGTGAAGACTCCCGCCTGGAGACCGAAGACGCTGTCGTTCACCTCGGCGAGCGCCGCGTCGAAGTCGCGAAAGTGCGACAGCACGGCCACGGGACCGAAGGCCTCCTGGCACACGACGGCGGTGTCGCGGGGCGCGTCCTCGAGCAGCGTGGCCTCGAGCATCGCGCCCTGCCGGGCGCCGCCGCACAGCACGCGCGCTCCGGCCCGGCGCGCTTCCTCGATCCAGCCGTGCAGGCGAGCGGCCTCCTGCTCCGAGATCATCGGACCGATGAAGGTGTCCTCGCGCTTCGGGTCACCGGCGGAGAGCGCCCGGGTCGCCGCGACCAGGCGCTCGCGGAAGTCCCCGTAGACCTGCTCGTGCACCAGGATGCGCTGCACGCCGATGCAGCTCTGCCCGGACTGGTAGAACGCGCCAAACACGATCCGCTCCACGGCGTCGCCCAGGTCGGCGTCGGCGTCCACCACCACCGCCGCGTTGCCGCCCAGCTCGAGCACCACCTTTTTCTTCCCCGCGCGCGCCTTGAGATCCCAGCCGACCGCGGGCGAGCCGGTGAAAGAGAGCAGCTTCAACCGCTCGTCGCTGGTGAACCGGTCCGCGCCCTCGCGGCGCGCCGGCAGGATCGAGAAGGCTCCGCGCGGCAGGCCGGTCTCCGCCAGCACCTCGCCGATGATCAGCGCCCCCACCGGCGTCAGGCTCGCGGGCTTCAGCACGAAGGGGCAGCCCACCGCGAGCGCCGGAGCGACCTTGTGCGCCGCCAGGTTGAGCGGGAAGTTGAAGGGCGAGATGAACGAGCACGGGCCGATCGGGACCCGCTTCCACATTCCGGTGTATCCCTTCGCACGCGGGCTGATGTCGAGGGGCAGCACCTCGCCCGTGATGCGCACCGACTCCTCGGCGGCCACGCGGAAGGTGTCGACGAGGCGCGACACCTCGCCGCGCGAGTCGCGGATCGGCTTGCCCGCCTCGATGCACAACGCCAGCGCGAGCTCCTCGGCGCGCTCCTCGAAGCGCCGCGCGCAGTGGGCGAGCACGCGCTGGCGCTCGTAGGCCGGGAGCTCGGCCATCGCCGGCGCCGCGGCGGCCGCGAGCCCGATCGCCCGGTCGATGGTGTCCGCGTCGGCCAGGGACACGCGGGTCGCCACCTCGCCCGTGTACTTGTCGACCACCTCGAGGTCGTGGTTCGGAGCGACGGGCTCGCCGCCCAGGTAGAGCGGGTAGGTCTTCTCGAGCATGGCTCCTCCGCGTCGCTCCCGAGGGCGACCCGCGAGAGACCGGCGCCCGCGACGAGGGAAGCGAATCCGCCGCGCCGGCGCCCCCGCGGCCGGGCGCGCTCAGGAGGGCGGGGCCGCGCCGGCGCCGACGGGCCCGCGGACGTCGAGGGGCTCGACGACCCCGGTGCGCAGCCACCAGATCTCGAAGCGCGGCGGCACCCCGTCCGGGACGGCGAGCGCCTCGCTCACCGCGTGGCAGTAGAGCGCTCCCTGGTGTGCGTGGCGCGCGCGTTGGGCGGCCGCCTCCGCGCCCTCGGCGGGGCGGCCCGTCTTGTAGTCGACCACCACCAGGCCGCCCCGCTCGTCGCGGTACAGGAGGTCGATGCTGCCCGTGACGAAGCCGGCCACCGGCGCGAGCACGGCGCCGCGATCGGGCAGCGTCTCGGGCGCGAGCAGCACGGGCAGCTCGCGCGCGACGACGCGCGCAGCGAGCACCCGCAGCCGCGCCGCCAGGGGACCCGAGGCGAGGGTGTCCCAGCACGCCAGGGCGTCGGCCTCGGCGCGCTCGCGCAGCGGCGGTACCAGCTCGCGGCGGAGGCGCGCGGCCAGCTCTTCGCGCCCGGCGCCCCACGCGCGCGCGGGATCGCCGGAGAGATCGAGACGCTCGAGCGCGGCGTGGACCGCCGTGCCGACCGCGCGCGCGAGGGGCCGCGCGAGCACCGCGTCGCCGCCGCCCCAGGCCCCCGCCCCGGGCTCCGACTCGGCCGCCGCGATCCGTTCGCTCACGCTCGCGCCGATGCGCCACCGCATGCGATCGTCGGCGGCGCGCGGCGCAGCGACGGCCAGCGGCGGGGCCGCGGGCGCGCGCGGGATCGGCGCGTCGGAGGCGGAGGCGTCGTCCGCGCGCGCAGCCGCCCGCTCGGACCACAGCGCGGGGAACAGCCACTGGGCCCGAGCGGCGACGGCGCGCCCCCCGGATGCCCCGCCCGCCAGCGCGGCGAAGGCGGGCGGCGCGGGATCGCGCTGCGCGAGCAGCGTCGCGTGGCTGTCGCCGCCGCGCTCCTGGAATGCGGGCCACAGCCCGCACAGCACCAGGCGGGAGCGAGCGCGCGTCATGCCGACGTAGAGCAGCCGCACGCGCTCCGCGTCGGCGACGCGCCGGCGACGCGCGGTGACGAGATCGTGGCCGAGCGTCGGGCAGCGACACCACTCCGCTTCGAGTGCGCCGTCTTCCCGCCCCACCTCGCCGGGCCGCCCGGCGCGCGCCTCGCCCTTGTGGAGCTGCATCAGGTACACGTGCTGCCAGTCGAGGCCCTTCGCCCCGTGCAGCGTCGCCACCGTGACGGCGTCGGCGGCGGCCGGTGCGGCGGGCTCGGCGCTGGGCGACTCCTCCTCGGCGACCGCGCGTCGGATCCGGCGCAGCAGCGGAGCCACCGGCTCACCCGAGGCGAGGCTCTCGGCGAGATCGGCGAAGAAGCGCTCGAGATTCGCCGCGCGCCAGGCGCCCAGGAAGCGCGCGGCCTCGGTCGCCTCGAAGCAAAGGCCGGCGCGCAGCTTCTCGACGAACACGTCGCCCGGGTCGTGCGCGAAGGAGCGGCGCAGGGCGGCGACCGCCTCCAGGGCCGCCGCGGCGGCGATCGGCCAGCTGTGCACCCGCGCGACGCCCGGAACGCGCTCGGTCAGACCGGCGGCCGCGCGCTCCAGCAACGGCGCGATCCCGGCGCGAGCGGCGGCATCGTCTCCCACACCCAGACGCGCCGCGAGGCCGGGCAGGCCCTCCTGCCAGAGCGGGAGCCAGGCGGCGTCGGGCACGCCGGCGGCCGAGGAGCGCAGCAGCGCAACCAGCGACAGCGCGTCGTTCGGGTCGAGCACGGCACACACGAGCCCGGCGGCGTCGAGGATCTCGCGCCGGCGGTAGTAGGTGCGATCGCCCTCCACCGCGTAGGGGATGCCCGCCTCGCGCAGCGCGCCCAGGTACACGTCCCATTCGCCGCGGCTGCGGAACAGAACGCCCACGTCGCGCCAGCCCACGCCGTGGTCGTCGTGGAGCTCGCGCAGGTCGCGAGCCAGGGCGCGCGCTTCGAGCCGGGCCGCTTCGGCCGCGCGCGTGCCCATCAGCGCGCGGTCGGCGTCGCACTCGGCCGACACCCAGAACTCGACGGGCGCGCGACCGCCCGCGTCGAAGCCGACGGCCGCCTCGTGCTCGGCGCTCGGCACCAGCGCCTCGAAGCCGGGCTGGAGTCCGGGCTCGCGTCGCATCACCGGTCGGATCACCCGCTCCACCTCCGCCAGGATCTCTGGCACCGAGCGGTGATTGACGCACAGCGATCCGACCACGCCGCCGGCCTCGCGCAGGCGCCCGAGCAGCGCCTCGTAGGCGGCGAGATCGGCGTTGCGCCAGCCGTAGATCGACTGCTTCGGGTCGCCGACGAGGAAGAGGCCCGGTCGCTCCTCGGGGGTGCCGTCGAGGGCGAGTGCGGCGACGATCGCGCACTGACGCGGATCGGTGTCCTGGAACTCGTCCACCAGGAGCTGGTCGATGCCCCGGCGCCAGCGCGCCGCCACGTCGGGGCGGTCGGCGAGCAGCGACGCACTGCGCGAGAGCAGGTCTTCGAAGCTCGTCACGCCGCGGCGGCGCAGGCGCTCCTCGGCGTCGGCGCCCAGGCGCGCCAGCAGCGGCGCGATGCGCGCCAGACGCTCCAGGTCGAGGCGCGCGCAGTGGGCGAGCACCGGCTCGAGCTCCGTCGACGCCGCGCCGACCGCCGACGCGCGGGCGCCCAGGGCCTTCCGCTCGGCGCCGGTGAAATCGCCCTTCTTCCACTTCGCGAGCGCGCCCTGGGCCGTGCCGGTCCAAGCGGTGGCGAGCGCGGCGAGCAGGCGCGCGAGGCCCTCGGCGTCGTGGGGCGGGTCGGCGAGAGCCGTCTGCGCCCGAGCGATCGCCGACGCCACGGCGGCGGCCTTGCCGCCGCGCGCCACCTCTGCGAGACGCCCTTCCGCCGCCGACGCCAGCGCGCCGTGGGCGGCGATCAGCCGGCCGCACAACGACGCGATGCGCTCGGGTGCCAGCGGATCCGCGGCCAGCTCGGCGGCGGTGACGCCGGCCTCGAGCTGGGCACACAGCTCCAGCTCCAGCTCGGCGGGACCAGTGCCCTGCTCGGCGAGGGCGAGCGCGTCGGCAGCGCCGCGCGCATAGGCGGCGCCGAGCTGCTCGGCGACCACGTCGCGCACCGTCGCGGCGCGCTGCTCCCCGTCCGCATCCACCTCGAAGAAGGGATGGAGCCCCGCCTCGATCGGGAACGCGGCGAGCAGCCGCCGGCAGTAGGCGTGGATCGTCGACACGACGAGCTGATCGAGGGCGCCGCGCAGGGCGGCGACGCGCTCGGGCGGCGCGGGTGCGTCGAAGCCGAGCGGGCGCTCGCCCCGCGCCAGCGCGGCGAGTGCCGCATCGACGCGGGTCTCCATCTCCGCCGCAGCCGCCTCGGTGAAGGTGATCGCGACGACGCAGCGCAGCACCCGCTCGGCCAGGCGCGGAGCATCGGCCTCGGGCTGCTCCTCCCGCGCGCGCTCCCAGCCGGGCCCGAGCGTCCACGCCAGCACGCGCGCCACCAGCGTCGCGGTCTTGCCCGTGCCCGCGCCGGCCTCGATCGCGATCGGCCGCGAGAACTCGGTGCGGGCGAGGTGCCGGCTCTCGGCGTCCGAGGCGCGCGCGGCCCGGTGACCGGTGCTCACGGACCCTCTGCATGCAGGCGCCACAGCGCCAGCGCGGCCCGTTCGAGCGAGGAGCCGCCCGCGACCGCCCGGTCGGCCCACTCTCCCAGGCGTCGCCGCGCACCGCTGTCCCCGCGCAGGCAGGCCTGCTTCACGTCGCAGCGGCGACAGGCGGACCCCTCCTCGTCGCGGTCGGGCTCGCGCAGCCGGGGCGGAAAGGCGCCCGCGTCGCGCGCGGCGAACAGGACCGCGACGCTCGCGTCGAAGGCAGCGCGCTGCGGGCCTTCCGGCTCGGCCTCGAGCACGCGGGCCTCGTCGTCGAGATCGGGGTGCAGGTAGACGTAGCGCCCGCGACCGCCGGCGAGTGCGTAGGCGTGGCCCTGCAGCAGCTCGCCGCGGGCGAGACGGCGGCGGTGATCCTCGCGGCGCGCCGCGGGCTGACGCTTCGGCGTCCCGCTCGTGCCGGTCTTCCAGTCGGTGAGCACGAGATCCGTTCCGTCCTCCGCCGCGTCGGCGCGGTCGGCGCGGAAGTGCAGCGCCCGCCGTACGCCCGCGGCATCGACCAGCTCCACGGCGTAGGGCACCTCGACGGAGACGCGCGTCGCCGGGCGCGCGCTCGCGATGCCCTCCAGGCGCAGCGCCACCGCCACGAAGGGTGCGGCGCGACGCGCCAGGGCCCGGGCGAAGCCGGGCAGTGCGATGCCCGCGCCCCGTACCTCGTGCTCCGCCGCGGCGAGCAGATGGGTGTCGATGCGCGCGCCGCCTGCGGCCTCCGCCTCGGTGTCGGCGGCGATCCGCTCCAGCGCTCCGTGCACCACATTGCCCACCCGCCGCGCGTCGCCGGCCGCGGGGAGCGGCCCTCCGGCGTCTGGCGGCGGGGCCAGCCGCAGCGTGCGCTCGAGGAAGGCCTGCCAGGGACAGTGCGCGATCCGCTCGAGGTGGGTGACCGAGGGCGGCGCGCGCCGCGGATCCGCCGGCCCCGCCGGCGCTCCCACCCAGCCGAGGAAGGGGCCGGGATCGGGCGGCCGCGGGCCGCGGGGATCCAGCTCGGCGAGCGCGTCGAGTCGCGCGGCGGCGAGCGCCGGCGCGGCGCCGAGCCCGAGGGCGTCCCGACCCTCGTCGAGGGCGGCCGGCAGGGCGCGTGCGAACTCGGCCCTGCCGGCGCGGAGCGCGGTGTGCAGGAGAGCGTCGGCGCGCGAGGCGAGCTCGGCCTCCGGGGCGTCGCTCCAGGGGATCGCCGCGCGCTCGAGCAGCGGCGAGGCCGGCGCCTCGCGGCCGCGGGTATCGCGCCGCGCGCAGGAGAGGTGCACGCGCGGCGCGGCGGCCAGCAGCTGGGCGAACAGGAAGCGCTCCTCCTCGTGCCCCTCCGCCTTCACCGGGAGATCGGGCAGGACGTCGCGCAGGGCGCGCCGCAGCCCGTCGGGCAGCAGCGGGTCCTCGGCGATCGGCCGCGGGAACAGGCCGCGGTTCAGTCCGATCACGCGCAGGGCGTCGAAGCTGCGCGCGCGCGCCTCCATCACGGTGAGCACCTGCACGCCGCCGCCCTGCCCTCCGAGCCGGTCGCGACCGGCCTCGGCCAGCGCGCGGCGCAGCAGGCGCACGGCGTCATCGCGCCGGACCGGGCGGTCGCCCGCGCGCTCGGGCTCGGGCAGCGCGGCGGCCAGCCCGACACGGCCCGGTGTCGATGGATCCCAGCCCAGCAGTTCGACCAGCCACTCCAGGCGGGCGGCGTGCACGGCGAGCGGCGCCCGCTCGGGCTCGCCCTCGAGATGGCGCAGCGCCGCGCGCGCCGCGTCGCGCAGCGCGGCGATCGCCGAGCGCGGGACGCGCCGCTCGGGGGCGATCGGCCGGCCGTCGCCGTCGCACGCGAGCCCGGTGCGCGCGGGAAGCACCAGCTCGGCGGGCCACGGGCGGTCGGCGGCCAGCTCACCCAGGGTGGCCGCCCCCGCCACGTGCAGGGCGTCGCGCAGGTCGGCGCGCGCAGCAGCGGGGCCCGCGCCGGGACCCAGCGCGTCGAGCCAGCGCTCGGCCGGGAGCGCCGCCCCGCGCTCGAGCAGCTCTCCGAGCGCCCCCAGCGCGCGCGACGCCGCGCCCGCAGCGCCCCGCTCGGCGTGGCCCGAGAAGGGCACCCCGTAGCGCCAGAGCTGTCGCCGCAACGCGATCCGATGTCGGCCGAGGTCGCGCGCCACGATCGCGATGCGCTCGGGGGCGTCGCCGGCGTCGAGGCGCGCGCGCGCCCAGGCGGCCGCGGCGCGCGCCTCGGCCTCGGGATCGCCGTGGCGCGTGGCCAGAACCGCGACGGAGGGCGGCGGCGCTGCGTCCTCGGCGGCACCCGGGGCGAAGCGCTCGCGCAGCCGCGCGCCAAACGTCGAAGCGGACGCGGCCGCAGGCCGGTCGAGCCACACGCGCGTCTCGAAGCGAAGCGCGAGCGTCTCCAGGAGATCGAGCTGGACACCGGTGGCGTCGGCGAAGCCGTGGATCCACAGAGTGCGCGTCGGAAGCAGCGCGTCGGCGCCGGGCGGCGGTGCGTCGCGCAGACACCCGGCCGCGCGCGTCAGCTCGGCGGAGCGATGGCCGAGCGTTCCGGCGGCGAGCTCGTGCGCCACCGCGGCAGCGACCCGCACCAGCGCCGCCGTCCTCGCGCGCAGCGCGCCCCCGGCCACCTCGTCGACGCGCTCGAGGACCGCCTCCGTGTGGTCGGCGGTGAAGCCGGCGTCGAGCAGATCGTCGACGCTCGCGAGGACCGGGGCGTAGCCGTCCTCGAGGCGGTCGAGCTCGCCGGCCAGACCGCCCTCGGCGCGCGCCGCGTCGCGCACCGCCACCGGGTGGAGCAGCGCCGACGCGGGCGTCAGCCCCGCCCGCTCGAGGATCTCCCGGGCCAAGGCGTCGAGGGTCTGGATCCGGAGGCCCACCCGAGCCCGCCCCGAGCGCTCGATCAGGGCTCGGGCCACGTGCTCGCGCAGCGACGCCGAGGGCACCACGACGCGCAGGGGCCGGGCCAGCCGGGTGGGATCGCGCTCGGCCTCGCCGCAGGCGCGCTCCACTTCGGCGAGCCAGCCGGCATCCACGGCCCGCGGACCCGCCGCGCTTCTCACCCCACCGGGCTCGATCACGGCGGCCAGGGTATCTGCCGCGTGCGACGGATGCGGTCAGAGAGCGCGCCGCCTCGGCGATTCCGAGAGCGATACCCCACGGGGAAGGCCAGCGCGAAGACTGGAATCGACATTGAAGTTCAATTTCATCGAGCTAGCCTTCCGCCTCGGTCGCCCGAGACGGGCCGCAACGGAGCGTTGGATGATCGTCTGCCACTGCAAGGCCGTCAGCGACCGCTCGATCCGGGACGCGGTCCGTCGCGGCGCCCGCTCTCCGCGGGAGGTGGTGCTCGCCTGCCAGGCCGGCCGCCACTGCGGCGGCTGCATGCCGCTGGTGCGGGAGCTGATCGAGTCCGAGACCGCCGACCTCGGCCCCGACGCGGTCGAGGCACCGGTCGTCGCCGCCGGCTGACGCTCCCCGCGACATCCACTTTCGATTTCGTTTGGAGTGGTGCGGGGAACGATGGCGGATAGGCTGTGTCGGCCGCGCGGCGGGTCCGCGCGACGCACAGAGGAGAGACGATGCGTGGCGATCCGGCCGTGATCGAGGTGTTGAACGACGTGCTGACCGCGGAGCTGACCGCGATCAACCAGTACTTCATCCACCACAAGATGTGCGAGAACTGGGGCTACGAGCGCCTGGCGAAGAAGAAGTACGAGGAATCGATCGGAGAGATGAAGGACGCGGATGCGGTGATCGCGCGCATCCTCTACCTCGACGGCGTGCCCAACATGCAGCGGCTGTTTCCCGTCCGCGTCGGCGAGGACCCGATCGAGCAGCACCGCCTCGACCTGGCGGTCGAGACCGAGGCGATCGAACGGCTCAACCAGGGCATCGCGCTGTGCCTCGAGAAGGGGGACGGCGGCACCCGCGAGCTGCTGGAGCACATCCTGAAGGGCGAGGAGGACGGCGCCGACTGGCTCGAGGCACAGCTCCACATCGTCGACGAAATCGGAAAAGAGCGGTATCTCGCCGAGCAGATCCACGACTGACCGGAGACCCTTGCACCATGTCCGACGAGTTCCTCGGCGATCGCAGGAAGGCCCTCGAAGAGGCCTTCTTCGCCAAGCAGAACGCAGCCCAGCTCGAGCAGATGCGGGCCGAACGCGAGCGGAAGGCCGCCGTCGAGGCGCTGGAGCGCCTCTCCAGCATCAGTGACCGCAAGCTCCTGGAGAAGCTGGTCGACCTGGGCCTCGATGGCGCCTCCTGGACCGCCCTGTCCCTGGTACCGCTGGTCGAGGTCGCCTGGGCCGACGGCTCGGTGATGGAGAGGGAGCGCGAGGCGATCCTCGCCGCCGCCGCCGAGGCCGGGATCACGGTGGGATCGCCCGGCCACGGGCTGCTCGAGACCTGGCTCGCCCATCGGCCCGAGCCCTCGCTGTTCGCCTCCTGGGCGGGCTACGCGGTGGAGCTGGCGTCGAAGCTGGACGCCCGCGAGCGAGTGGCGCTGCGCGACGACCTGGTCGAGCGCGCGCGCCGCGTGGCCCGCGCGGCCGGCGGACTGCTCGGCATCGGCACCGTCTCGGAGGCGGAGAAGCGCGTGATCGGAAAGGTGGCCGAGCCCTTCGTGTAGTCCGGCTCGCGGCGTCGCCGCGCCGACTACTCGACGACGACCGTCGCCTTGATGATCTCCACCTTCTCGGTGGGGCGTCCGCTGCGGGTCCCCTTCTCCTCGATCTTCTTCAGCACGTCCATGCCCTCCACCACCTCGCCGAAGATCGTGTGCTTGCCGTCGAGCCAGGGCGTCGCGACGAAGGTGAGGAAGAACTGGCTGCCGTCGGTGCCCGGGCCGGCGTTCGCCATGCTGAGCAGGCCGCCGCGGTCGTGCTTCACCTTCGCGTCGAACTCGCCCGCGTACTGGTAGCCCGGACCGCCGCGTCCGGTGCCGGTCGGGTCGCCGCCCTGAGCCATGAAGCCGGGGATGATCCGGTGGAAGGTCGTGCCGTCGTAGAAGCCGAGCGTCGTGAGATAGACGGTGCTCGCGACGTGGTGCGGCGCCACCTTGGGCATCAGCTTCACCACGATGTCGCCCAGGTTGGTCTCGAGCTTCCAGGTCACCTGGTTCTTCGAGAAGTCGACCTCGATCGGCTCGGGAAGGCTCGTCTTCCAGCCCGGCTTGCTCCTGTCGATCCCCTGCATCTGGATGAAGCTCTCGAGCGCCTGGAGCGGCTCGGGCTTCTCGGCCGCCTGGGCGGCGGAGGCCACTCCTACGGCGAGAGCCAGTAGCGCGAGGGCGAGCGGATTGCGGTGGATGCGGTGGGCGAGCACGGGGTCCTCCTGAAGCGTTGCAGCGGTTCGGGGGTCTCGGAGCCTTCAGCCGATCTCGATCGTCGCCTTCTGGATCACCAGCTTCGCGGTGGGACGCCCGCTGGGCGTGCCTTTCGCCTCGATCCCGGCCAGCGTGTCCATTCCCGAGGCGACCTCGCCGAAGATGGTGTGCTTGCCGTCGAGCCAGGGCGTCGCGACGAAGGTGAGGAAGAACTGGCTGCCGTCGGTGCCCGGGCCGGCGTTCGCCATGCTGAGCAGGCCGCCGCGGTCGTGCTTCACCTTCGCGTCGAACTCGCCCGCGTACTGGTAGCCCGGACCGCCGCGTCCGGTGCCGGTCGGGTCGCCGCCCTGGGCCATGAACTCGGGAATCACGCGGTGGAACACGACGTCGTCGTAGAATCCCACCTTCGTGAGATAGACGGTGCTGCTCACGTGCTTCGGAGCCACCTCCGGCAGCAGCCGGATCGCCAGGGCGCCGACGTTCGTGTGCAGCTGCCAGGTCACCTTCTCGCCGCGGAAGTCGGCCTCGATCGGCTCGGGCAGGCGCGACTTCCAGTCGGGACGGCTCTTGTCGATGGATGCGGTGGACGTGAAGCTCTCGATGTCGATCAGGCCCTGGGACACGCTCTCCTCCTCGTGGCTGCGCGCGGCGAGCGGCGGGGAGGGTAACTTCCTCGGCGGGCCGCGCCCCTCCCGCCGCCGCTCGCGATCGTGACTCCTCTCTACTTCGCCTACGGATCGAATCTCTGCTCGGCGCGGCTGCGCGGGCGCGTCCCCTCGGCCGAGGTCCGCGGCGTCGCGTTCGCAAGCGGCTTCACGCTCCGCCTCGACAAGCGCGGCGCCGACGGCTCGGGAAAGGCGAACCTGCACCGATCGCACGGGGGTCGCGTGTGGGGGGTCGTCTACGCCCTCGACGCCGCCGACTGGCCGCTCCTCGACGCCTGCGAGCCCGGCTACGCGCGCATCGGGATCGCGGTGTCGCTCGGCGACCGCCAGGTCGCCGTCCAGACCTACCGGTCCGACCACATCACCGCGAGCCCGGTGGGAGCGTCGTGGTACAAGCAGCTGATCCTCGACGGCGCGCGCGAGCACGGCCTGCCCCCGGAGTGGTGCGCCGCGCTCCAGGCGCTGCCGGCGCGCTAGTCGGCCGACGCGCAGCGAGACGAAGGCGGGCCCCTGCCCGGGCCGGGCGACGGAGGCGCCCTCAGCGCAGCCGCGACGCGACGCGGTCGACGGCGGAGAGCACCTGGTCCGGAGGCGCGGCCGTGTAGCACAGGCGCACCCAGGTCCCGTATTCGCGGCCGCAGGAGGGGCCCGGTGCGAGGGCCACGCCGTCGGAGACGCAGTCCTCGAGGAAGCCCCAGATGCCGCGCTCGTCGAGCCGGGAGCCGACGTCGAGGAACAGGAAGGTCGAGCCCTCGGGCGGGTCCAGTCCCAGCCGCTCGGCGGCGGCCTGGCCGACCCGCTCGTAGCATTCGCGCGCGTCGGCGATCCACCCCGCTCCCCCCTCCAGGGCCAGCCGACCCGCCACCTGCCCCGAGGTGGGCGCGGCGTAGAAGGTATGGGTGGAGATCTTGAGCGCCTGGGTGATCGCCGCCTCCGGCCCGACCAGGTAGCCGGTCCGGTTGCCCGCCATCCCGTAGGCCTTCGAGAACGAGAACACCGAGAGCGTGCGGTCGGGGGCGAAGCGCGCGGTCGAGACGTGGGGCGGGAGACCGCCGTACACGTAGTCCTCGTAGACCTCGTCCGAGAGCAGCCACAACCCCTCGCGCTCGGCCCAGCCGGCGAGCGCCGCGAGCCACTCCTCGCGCAGGACGCGCCCGGTCGGATTCGACGGGGACGACACGTAGAGCACCGCCGCCCGCGACGTGGCGCGCTCGGCGACTGCGGCGACGGCGTCGTCGGCACTCGCCACCCGGTCGTAGAACGGAACCTCGACCGGCGTGGCCCGGAACGCCTCCACGATGCCTCGGATCAGCGGCCAGTAGGGCGCCAGGATCAGCACCTCGTCGCCGGGGCTGGTGAGCGCGCCGAGCGCGGCGCCGAGCGCTCCCGTGGCCCCGGCGGTCACCAGCACGTTGCCCGGATCGCAGCGCAGGCCGTTGCGCGCGCGCACCTTCTCGACCAGCGCCTCCACCAGGGCGGGAATTCCGCGCGTCTCGCAGTAGCGGTGCAGGCCGGGGTGGTCCGCCTCGCGCAGGTCCTCCATGCGCGCGCCCGAGAAGGGCGGGAGCCAGGTGTCGCCGACGTGGAGCGGGCAGACGCCCCCGGGCACCGCGCGCAGGCGGTCGGCGATTGGCGAGAACACGGCGCCCGGCATCGCCTCGGTGTGGGGCGCGAAGCGCGGGGGCCGGGGCACTACCTCTGCTCCGACAGCACGGCGGTGTAGCCTTGGCGATAGCTCGGGTAGAGGAAGGCGTAGCCGGAGGCCACGAGGCGCGCGTTCCGGCAGCGCTTGTTCCCGCCGCGGCGCGGCGGCTGTCGTTCGTCGGATCCGGAGACCCGGGGCGCGGGCGCGCCGAGCACGCCGGCGAGCCAGCGCAGCACGACGGCTTCGTCTTCGGGCTCGTGATCGACGCCCAGATAGCACTCCTCGGGCGCTTCGAGGTCGATCAGGTGCCCCAGGGCACCGGCGCAGTCGTCGCGGTGGATGCGGTTGGTGTAGTGCGGACCTCCGGGGGCGATCGCCGCGCGCCCCTGGCGCACCTGCTCGACGAGGCGCGTGCGCCGCGGCCCGTAGATTCCGCCCAGCCGCAGCACGACCGCGGGAAGTCCGCTGCCGCTCAGCAGCGCCTCGGCCTCCAGCAGGCGCTGTCCGGTCCAGTGGGTGGGCTGGGTGGGGGACGTCTCGTCGACCCACTCGCCGCGTTTCTGGCCGTACACGGCGGTGCTGGAGATGAAGATCACGCGGCGCGGCGGCTGGACCTGTTTGCCGATCACGGCGAGCAGGTTGCGCAGGCCCTCGACATAGGTCGTGCGGTAGAAGGCGTCGTCGCGACCGCCGGGCGACGCGGCGTAGACCACCACGTCGACCTCGGGCAGCTCCGCGAGCGATCGCGCCACCGCGAGGTCGGCGGAGATCGGCTCCACTCCGGGCGGCAGGTCAACCGTGTGGCGGCGCAGACCCCAGACGGTGTCACCGCGCTCGACGCGCGCGCGAGCGAGGGCGCTTCCCACGTAGCCGCAGCCGGCGATCAGGATCCTCGTCATTCCCCACCGATCGTGGACCGGGCGGAAGGTATACTTCGCCCGATGCGGCCGCTCATCGGCATCCCGCCGTGTCTCGACGAGCGGGGCCGCTGGCGTCCCGGACGCGAGTACCACTACGCCGACGCCTCCTACGCCGAGGCCGTCGGCGAGGCGGGAGGTATTGCCGTCTATCTGCCGCTGGCGCCGGACGCGGACGCGGTGGTGGAGCGCCTCGACGGCCTCCTGCTTCCGGGAGGCGACGATTTCCTTCCCGACCGCCCCTATCCGCCCGAGGTCCGCTTCGAGGCCGCGCCCGCACGCCAGCTCGCCTTCGATCGGGCGCTGCTCGCCTGCGCCCTGTCGCGCGGAAGGCCGGTGCTGGGCATCTGCTACGGCATGCAGCTGCTCGCCCTGCACTGCGGCGGATCCCTCCACTTCGACCTCGCCACGGATCTTCCGGGCGCGGACGAGCACCGGCTCGCCGACCCCGCCGCGCGCCACCCGGTCCGGCTGGAGCCGGGCAGCCGGCTCGCCCGCTGCCTCGACGGCGCGACTCCGTCCGTGAACAGTCGCCATCACCAGGCAGTGCGCGACGCCGGGCGTGCCCGGGTCAGCGCGCGCGCCGGCGACGGCGTCGTGGAGGCGATCGAGCTCGGCGAGGCGCCCTTCGTCCTGGGCGTTCAGTGGCACCCGGAGACGCTGGAGCGCGCGCATCGCGACCGTCTGTTCGGGGCGTTCGTCGCCGCGTGCGAGTCGGCGCGCGCTGGTGGGCGCTCCGCGCCCAGGGGATACTAGGCGACCATGCGGGTGGTGTTCTCGGCCCTGTTCTGGCTGTTCCTCGCCTCCACGTCGATCGCCCTCTTCCCCGTCGCGCTCGCGATCTGGGCGGTCACCCGCCCCTTCGACCCGCGGCTGCGCGTCCTGCACCAGTTCACCTGCTTCTGGGCGTCGCTCTACACCTGGTGCAATCCGGCCTGGCGCGTGGAGGTGCTCGGGCGCGAGAAGATCCGCTCCGACGAGGCCTACGTGATGGTGGCGAACCACCTCTCGCTTCTCGACATCCTCGTCCTGTTCCGCCTGTTCACCCACTTCAAGTGGGTGTCGAAGATCGAGAACTTCCGGGTTCCCTTCATCGGCTGGAACATGCGTCTGAACGAGTACATCGCGCTGCGCCGCGGGGACCGGGCCAGCGTCGTGCAGATGATCAAGCGCTCTCTCGAGACGCTGGAGGAGGGCAGCTCGGTCATGCTGTTTCCCGAGGGCACGCGTTCGCCGAACGGGCGCATGCGCGACTTCAAGACCGGTGCCTTCGAGATCGCTCTCTCCGCTCGACGCCCGATCCTGCCGATCGCCGTCGAGGGCACGTCCCGCGCGCTGCCCAAGCGCGGCTTCGTGCTCCAGGGTCGCCACCCGATCCGCGTGACGGTGCTCGACCCGATCCCCCACTCCCAGTTCGCCGGCGAGGAGGTGGCAGGGCTCACGAGGCGCGTGCGCGCGCGGATCGCCGCGGTGGTCGAGGAGAAGGAGCCGCCGCCGCCGGCGCGCGGAGCGGGTCCGGATCGCTCCGCCTCCTGAACGCGAGCGGCGTCGCCGCGCTGCGAAGCGCCCTGCCCGATATCTGCCGGTTCCCTGCCCCGCGGCGGAGCCGCTCGGGCGACACCCCCGGTGTGCGCGCCGGCACTCCGACGGTGCAAGAGCGATGCGCCGTGGACCAGCCGGTCAGCGAGATTCCCCAGACCTTCACGATCGAGCAGGCGGTGAGCTGGCTGCGCTCCGTGGACGGGGAGCTGTACCGCACGCCGCCGAGCCGCGATGCGCGGCGCGCCTGGGTCGCGGTCGTGCGCACGCCGCGCTGGGGAAACCGCCGCGGGCAGCTGATCATCGCGATGGGCGACACCGCGCTCGAGGCCGCCACGGCCGCGGCCAGCCAGTGGTGCGCGGTGTGGAGGGCGCTCCGCGCGGCGCGTAGCGGGCCTTGGCCCGGCGGGAGCCCGCCTTCGCTCGCCTGCGGCTCGCTGCGCGTCGGCCGACTCCACGA